>CASEDW010000021.1 GCA_949286775.1 uncultured Eubacteriales bacterium
ATGAAAGGACAGGTGTAATTGTGAAGAAGTATTCGGCAGATATTACTGTTATTGCTGCAGGACCTTCAGGACTTGCCGCCGCGGTACAGGCGGCGCAGAACGGAGCTTCTGTAATCGTTTTGGAAAAGGCTGCCGCGATAGGCGGAGCCGCAAATATGGGAATGGGACCTCTTGGTATTGGTACAAAATACCAGAGAGGGAATATGGATGATATTTCTGTAGAAAAAGCTTTCAATATGTTCATGGAGTATACGCATTACAATGTAGACGCCAGACTTATTAAAAGATATTTCGGACAGTCGGCGCAGACTATCGAATGGCTTGAGGATCTTGGTGTTGAGTTTGAAGGCGCTTACAAATATTTCCCGAAGTCAGAGGCGACATGGCACATTGTAAAGACTGACAAGGGTATCGGACCAAGAGCGGCCTCCTTCATGAACAGGGCGCTTTACAATAGCGCGCTGGAGCTGGGAGTTAAGGTACTGCTTGAGCATGCCGGTTCCAAGATAATAAAAGAAGACGGCAAAGTTGTCGGCGTATCGGGAACAAACGCGGCAGGCGAAGAATTCAGAATAGACTGCAAGGCTGCTATTATATGTACCGGCGGCGCGGGCGGCTCAAAAGAGTTCATCAAAAAATATGTAGGTTTGGAATACGGAAAGGATGTATTTAATTTTGCTATTCCGGGTCTCGTGGGAGACGGCCTTCGCATGGCGTGGGAAGCAGGTTCTGACAGACTTCCTGTAAGGATCGAAGGCGCTGCTGATACAGGCGGCGGTGAAGAGACTACATTCGGTGTTACGAATATAATGAACCAGCCTAATCTGCTTGTAAATAAATTAGGAAAACGAGTGATGAATGAGGATCACATGCAGAACAGCACGTTTTTGTGCAATGTAGCTAATCATCAGAAGGATAAGGTGCTTTTCAGCATCGTTGATACATCGATTGTGCGCCATTATATAAAGAACGGCGTAGATGTAATAAGTCTTGTAAGAATAAATCCTGATGTGTCTGATTTCTATGACGGATATGAGATGGCTGAAAAACACGGTTCAAAGAACTTCTTCAAAGCGGACACAATTGAAGAACTGGCTGAAAAAGCAGGAATAGATCCGGTTAGATTAAAAGAAACTGTTGATGACTATAATTATTTCTGTGAAAACACAGACAAGGAATTTTTCAAAGATCCTAAATATTTAAGACCGATATTTAAGGCTCCGTTTTACGCGGCGGCTATTCATCCGGGCGGATACGGCACTGTCGGCGGAATCAGAATAAATGAAAACTGCGAGGTGTGCGGACCTGATTTCCTGCCGATCCAAGGATTATATGCCGCAGGAGCTGATGCCTGCAATATTTATGATGACAGCTATATGTTCCTTCTTCCGGGCAATTCAATGGGATTCGCTGTCAATTCGGGCAGAATAGCGGGCAAGAGCGCTTCAGCCTATGTACTTAACAGGGAGGAATTAGCATGGGATTAATAATTATAGATGGTAAAAAGATAGAAACAGACGGAAGCAAATGCGTTCTTGAAGTGGCGCTTGAAAACGGAATATATATTCCTCATCTGTGCCATCATCCGAATCTTCCTGAGAACGGCTCATGCAGGATGTGCATGGTAGAAGTCGCTGGGGAAGAGGGGATGACTCCGTCATGTATGCTGATGCCGAAAGACGGCATGGTAATCACGACAAAAAGCGAAAAATTAAAAGAACACAGGGCGCTGGCGCTTGATCTTTTGCTGGCAGGCCATCCGGAGGACTGTTCAACATGTCCTAAATACGGAAACTGCGAGCTTCAGACACTTATCCAGTATGTCGGAGGCGCAAGCTCGGATATGAAGCGTTATTCGCGTAAATTCGCAGAAAACAAAGAAAATCCGCTTATCGATCACGATATGAACAGATGTATTCTCTGCGGAAGATGTGTCAGAGCATGTAAAGATTTAAGAGGAGTCGGAATCCTTGATTATAAAAAAGAAGGAAAAGAGTTTTATATCGGAACTCTTCATGGAAAACTTTTAAAAGATGAAAATTGCAGATTCTGTCAGGCGTGCGCGGAAGTATGTCCGACAGGTACTATCAGAGACCGTCTGCTCATGAACAACAAGGAGAATAAGCCAAGGGAAGACGTGATTGTGCCGTGCAGAGCCGCATGTCCTGCCCATACTGACGTGCCGCGCTATATCCGCTTTGTAAAAGAAGGAAAATATGACGAGGCGGCAGCGGTTATCCGTGAAAAAGTGCCGTTCCCTGAGACTTTGGGAAGAATATGCAACCATGTCTGCGAACTTAACTGTAAACGCGGCGACGTGAACGAGGCGATGTCAATAAAAGAGATCAAGAGATTCGCGGCAACTCATGATACAGGAAAATATTGGCAGAATAAAGGAAAACAGCTTCCTGATACGGGCAAAAAAGTATGCGTTGTCGGCGGAGGACCTGCCGGTATGACGGCTGCTTATTATTTAAGAAAACAGGGTCATTCAGTTACTCTTAAAGAGGCGCTTCCGTCTGTCGGAGGAATGCTTTCTTACGGTATTCCGTCCTACAGACTTCCGAGAGAATGTGTCGCGGCTGAATACTCATGGATAGAAAAGACGGGCGTTAAAACAGAAGTAAACGCGAAAGTTGACAATGTGGTTGGACTGAAAAAAGATTACGACGCCGTAGTTGTAGCTGTAGGAGCCCACGCCGGCGTAAGACTTCCGATCCCTGGATCCGATCTGCCACAGGTACTTCTTAATATTGATTTCTTAAGAAACGCCAGCCTTGGAAAAGAAACGGGAATGGGCGAAAAAGTCGTTATCCTCGGAGGAGGAAACGTTGCTTTTGACTGCGCGAGAACAGCGGTGCGCCTTGGCGCTAAAGAGGTTCATCTTGCGTGCCTTGAAGACAGGGAAAGCATGACGGCTTCTGAAGAAGAAATACTGGAAGCACAGGAAGAGGGAGTAAAAATCTATCCTGCGAGAACATTTGAAGCTATAACCGGCGATGAAAAAGTAACAGGCGTAGATTTTATGAAAGTTCTTTCTTTCACATTTGATGAGAACAGAAGAGCAATTATCAAAAAAGAAGAAGGTTCGGAACATCATATAGACGCCGACACAGTTATTTTCGCCACAGGACAGCGTCCTGACATCACTGAAGATTTCGGACTTACCCTGGGAAGAGGAAACAGCATTGTTGTGTCAGGTGATTCTCTTATGACTGATAAAGAGGGAATATTCGCCGCAGGAGACGCTGTTTACGGAACAAAATCAGTAATTCAGGCAATCGCGTCAGGACGCGATGCAGCAATTTCTGTTGATCGTTACCTTGGAGGCGACGGTGATATCAGCGAAGTTCTTGCACCGGTTGAAAAGCCGGACGGCTATATCGGCATGATAGAAGGATTCGCTTATGAGAGACGCGAGGAGCCGGAAAAACTC
>CASEDW010000022.1 GCA_949286775.1 uncultured Eubacteriales bacterium
AAAAGGTATTGTATTAAAAGAACCTGCCGTCATCGCCTACGACAGAGACAATGAAAAAATAAGAGCCATCGGAGAAGAAGCCAGACAGATGATCGGAAGAACTCCCGGAAACATTTCCGGAATAAGACCCCTTAAAGAGGGCGTTATTGCCGATTATGTTATGACTGAACAGATGCTTAAATATTTTATCCAAAAAGCCATGGGAAGAAGAGGTTTTCTCAAACCCAGAATAGTAATAAGCGTGCCAAGCCGCGTAACGGACGTTGAAAGAAGAGCCGTAGTTGAAGCAGCTTATCAGGCAGGAGCAAAGGAAGTTACGATTGTCGAAGGAGTTGTGGCGGCGGCTATCGGCATTGGAATCGATATCAGAAAACCGAGCGGCACGATGATCGTCGATATTGGAGGCGGCGCAACCGATATAGCTATAATTTCCGGAGGCGGCATTGTCCTTTCTACATGCATACAGGTTGCCGGAAATCAATTTAATGAAAGCATAATCAGATATCTGAGAAAAAATCATCTCTTATTTGTAGGTGATCAGACGGCGGAAGCCATAAAGATACGAATAGGAGCCGTCTGGAAAAACAGAAAAGATAAATCGATCGAAGTAAAAGGAAGAAACGTATTTACGGGTCTTCCGAACAGTGTTGTTATTTCTTCACAGGAACTGATCGAGCCGATGACTGAAGTCGCGAACAAAATCGCCGATTCGGTATGTCAGCTGTTAGAGCAGACAACTCCTGAACTTGCCAACGATATAGCGCGGCGCGGGATATTCCTTACAGGAGGCGGTTCGCTTGTTGAGGGGATGGAAGATGTTATCAAAGCAAAAACAGGCATAGAAACGATAACCTCAGAATATCCTGACAGCACTGTAGCTCTTGGAACAGGCAAATATCTTGAACTTATGGGGTAATATGAGCGAACAGATTGAAGGATATGTTGACAAAATCATTTTCAGAAATGAAGAAAATGGTTATACGGTTCTTGAAATCGACAACAATAAGGAAATAACATGCTGCGTCGGTATATTTCCGAGCATAAATGAAGGCGAATACCTTGAAATGAGCGGAGAATACACGGTGCACAGCATTTACGGCGAGCAGTTTAAGATGACCGGATATTCTGTCAGGATACCTAAAGAACAGACAGCGCTGGAAAAATATCTCGGAAGCGGAGCAATCAAGGGTATAGGAGCTTCTCTTGCTTCAAGGATAATTTCAAAGTTTGGAGAAGAAACGCTTCGTATCATAGAAGAAGAACCGGAACGTCTTTCTGAAATCAAAGGTATAAGCGACAGGAAGGCGCGGGATATCGCGCGTCAGATGTCTGAAAAATCCCAGTTTCAAAGTGAAATGATTTTTTTGTCTCAATATGGAATATCGCTGAACATGTGTCTGAAGATTCACCAGAAATTTCAGGACAGGGTATACGATATTTTGCAGACAAATCCGTATCTTCTGGCTGAGGAAATCGATGGCATAGGATTTAAAACTGCAGATTCCATCGCCGCAAAAGCGGGAATAAGGAAAAATTCGCCGTTCAGGATAAAGAGCGGATACATCTATGTTTTAAATACGGCTCTTGCGGAGGGACACATGTATCTTCCAAAGGACATTTTATTTAAGAAGGCTTCCGAGATCCTTGAAGTGCCGGAAGAAGAGCTTGAAAAACACTTTATGGATCTCATAATCGAAAAGAAAATCGTTGTAAAACAGCTTGAAAATGAGACGACCCATGAGAAGACTGCCTGCGTATACGCTTACAAAAACTATTATCTTGAACTCAATACGGCCGCGATGCTTAAACAGCTCAATGTAACTTATGAGGACAATCTGAATTTTATACGAAATATCATCTCAGGAATCGAGAAAAAAACAAAAATAGAGCTCGACGATCTTCAGCGTGAAGCCGTTGAGAAAGCAGCTATTAACGGTATTTTTATACTCACCGGCGGACCGGGAACAGGAAAAACAACGACTATAAATACAATGATCAGATATTTTGAAGCCCTTGATCTTACCATACTTCTTGCCGCTCCCACCGGCAGGGCTGCCAAAAGGATGCAGGAGGCCACAGGCTACGAGGCGTCCACGATCCACAGGATGCTTGAACTGTATGGAGATCCTGACGATCCTTCGGGAAAAGCGCGTTTCGGCAGGAACGCGGAAAATCCGCTGGAAGCCGATGTTATCATTATAGATGAAACGTCCATGGTCGATATTTTTCTGATGAATTCTCTTTTGACCGCGATAGTTCCCGGAACAAGGGTGATCTTTGTGGGAGACGTAAATCAGCTCCCGAGCGTAGGACCCGGAAGGGTTTTAAACGATATGATCGAATCTAATGAGTTTTCAGTTATAAGACTCAACAAGATATTCAGGCAGGCGGCCTTAAGCGATATAGTCGTAAACGCCCACAAGATAAACGCAGGTCAGGATATAACTATCGACAACAAGAGCAAAGATTTTTTCTTCTTTGAAAGAGACGACGTAAGAGTTGTTCAGAAAATAGTAGTTTCCCTCGTCAGGGACAAACTGCCCAAGCTACTGAATCTTGAAAGCAGAGAAATACAGGTGCTTACGCCGATGAGAAAAGGCGCGCTCGGAGTTGAAAACCTGAATATGCTTCTGCAAAAATATATAAATCCATCTGACAGCTCAAAGCCTGAATGCGAGCATGGAAATATAATCTTCAGAACAGGCGATAAAGTGATGCAGATAAAAAACAACTATCAGCTGGAATGGGAGATAAGAGGCAAATACGGTATTCCCGTTCAAAACGGAACAGGCGTGTTTAACGGCGACATGGGTACTATAAAAGAAGTTAATAATTTAATGGAGACGATGACTGTTGAATTCGACGATCAAAGGGTTGTAGAATATTCTTTTAAACAGCTCGATGAACTGGAACTTGCTTACGCCATAACCGTTCACAAAGCCCAGGGAAGCGAATATCCGGCTGTAGTCATGCCGATTCTTTCGGGACCTGCGATGCTTCTGTCAAGAAATCTTTTATATACGGCAGTTACGAGAGCGAAAAACTGCGTTGTTTTGTCAGGCAGCTTGGCAGTTCTTCATCAGATGATCAAAAATCAGAGAGAAGATTTCAGATATACGACGCTGACTGAGCGTATTAAGGAAATGTATCGGCCATTTTTATAAACAGCATATTAATCATTGCGGATCGGGGAGATCGGAGTATGATTGAAAAATTTATTAAGAAAGATTCTCGGGATAATTTATCCTGAACGATGTGTTTTTTGCGACAAAATACTAAGCGCGAAGGAAAAATATCTGTGTGATGAATGCATTCACAAATTTAAATTCATCAAAGACAGAACCTGCATAAGGTGCGGAAGAGTGCTTCACAGCAGATATGAAACGCTTTGTCACGAATGCGCTTCAGGGAATTTCGTTTTTGACGAGGCTTTCGCGCCGTTTAAATATACGGGAGAAGTAAAGAATTCGATTTTAAATTTAAAATATAAGGGGCGCGCGCAAAACGCCGGATTTTACGCCAAATGTATCTGGAAATACGGAAAAGAAAGGATAACAAACTGGAATCCTGATATCATTATTGCTGTTCCCATACATTATTCGAGGCTGGCCACGAGAGGATATAATCAGGCGGAACTTATAGCCCGTAAACTGTCTGAGGTTTCAGGCATACCTCTTGAAAAAAATGTGATCGCCCGTACTAAAAAAACTCAGGCTCAGAAAAAACTCGGAAAATTCGAAAGGCATGAAAACATGAAGAGCGCTTTTTCGTTTGTATACGGGGACACTCTTCCGGAGCGAATACTCATAATAGACGATATTTTTACTACAGGCGCTACTGTGGATGCGATTAGTGGGATACTTAAAGATAACGGAGCTAAAAAAGTATACGTGATCTGCGCGGCACTCTCCTGACTTGCAATTAAATATAGCATGTGTTAAAATTTTTTTAACTATGGTGTATTTGTTTTCAGACAACTGAGAGGTAAACTTATGGATAAAAACAGGCTTATCAGAATGATTCACCTTGCCATGTACGAACAGGTTGACGGCAAGGAAGATATAGCTATCAGCAAATATTTTAGAAAAGATTATATTGCCTTTGGCCTTCTTAAGAATATTGTATTGGTAACGGTCGCCTTTTTTATTCTGCTTGGATTCATCGCTCTTTATAATCTTGAATTTCTTGCCTCAAATTTTTCTAATATTAATTTTCAGCCGCTTGTAATAGGTATAATAATAGCCTATCTGCTTGTTGTCGGCATTTTTTCTGTTATTGTTTTTGTTATCAGAGGGCTGAGGTATGAAAGAGCGGCAAGAAGAGTAAATCTTTACGACAAAAAGCTTTATCAGCTTGAAAAAATATACATCCTGGAAAGAAAAGCAAAAAGAAAGGCAAATAGAAAATGAGAACACTCACAGAACTCAGGGCAAGGATAATCAGATTTTACAATTCCGCTGATATTTATATACTGCCGGCGATTAAATTCATAATAGCGTTGCTGCTGTTGTTCGCTATAAATAAGAATTACGGTTATATGGAAAGCCTGAACAACATGTTTATTGTTGTGATTCTTTCCGTTGTATGCGCATTTCTTCCACTCACCGGAACAGCCGCAATCTCGCTGATATTAATTGTAATACACTGTTTTGGCATTTCAGTTGAAGTAGGATTGTTCGCCGCGTGTCTTTATCTGCTTCTGTTTATACTTGTTATAAGATTTGTTGTTAAAGATTCTCTCGCGATCGTAATCGCGCCTATTGCGTTTAAGTTTTACATACCGTCTGTCATACCTGTTACCCTCGGTATGCTTGGAAGGATTTCATCTGCCCTTACGGCGGTGACTGCTGTCGTTTCAGCTTATTTTCTCAAGGAGCTTCCGTCGATAGCAGTAATGACGCAGAACGAGGATTTCTCAAGTCTTGAGATTTTAAACGCGCTTATAGATGGAATCGTCAATAACGCGGAAATGATAATGAACACAATCATTTTCGCTGCTGTTGTTATAATCGTCTGCCTTATCAGAAAACTCTGTACGACATACGGATGGCTTATTTCGGCGGCAGTCGGAAACGGCATATATATAGTTCTTTCGGTAGTAGGATCATTTTTCCTTGATATCGAAATTAATTACGCCTTCGTGATTATCGGAGCGCTTATCTCTCTGTTTATTAATCTCGTGATAGCATTTTTTAAATTCAACGCAAAATATTCGGGAAGCAGATATCTTCAGTTTGAAGACGACGACTATTACTATTATGTCAAGGTTATCCCGAAGGCTAAAGCGTCGCTGTCAACAGACGACTACGATGATGACGATGAAGAAGAGATATATTTCACATCTGAGGATAAGATGGCCGCGCCTCCAAGAAACAGAAATGTAAACGGCAGGCCTGCGTCGAATCAGAATATGGACAGCAGACCTGTTCACAATCAAAATGTAAACGGCAGACCTGCGCCAAATCAAAATCCGCAGATGTATAATACTCAGGTCAATGTCTCTTATAAACGTCCGGTTTCTGAAAAACCGCCTGTTTCAGGCGATACGCAGATAATAAATCATTCGCCGGATCAAAAGAAATAATATGAAAGGAACTGATATACATGGAACAGGCATGGTCATGGTTTAAGCTCAATGTGCTGCAATGGCTCTATCCGCCGAAACCTATTGAAGTGATAGACATAATCCAGATTTTGCTGATCGCATTTTTTGTATATCAGCTGATTCTTTGGTTTAAAAATACTAGATCATACGCCCTCTTAAAGGGAATACTTTTTATTCTCGTATTTGTAATTTTAGCTAACGTGTTCCACATGGATACGATCATGTGGCTTATAAATAATCTGAGCGTTGTAGCTATTACCGCTCTTATTATTATTTTCCAGCCGGAACTCAGAAAAGTTCTGGAACGTATGGGACATAAGAATATCTTTTCGAAATTTTTTAACTTTGGAAAATATTCAAGCGATTATCCTAAATTATTCAGCGACGCGTCCCTCAACGAAATAATAAGAGCCGTATACGAAATGGCGGAATTAAAAATCGGAGCGCTGATCGTTATAGAAAAAAATCTGCGTCTTGATGAATTTATTCAGACCGGAATAATGATGGACGCCGTAATATCAAGCCAGCTCCTTACAAATGTATTTGAATACAATACGCCGCTTCATGACGGAGCGGTCATAATAAGAGAGGACAGGATAGTGGCGGCGACATGCTACCTTCCGCTGTCCGACAATATGGATATAAATAAAAAACTCGGTACAAGACACAGAGCGGGACTTGGAATCACTGAAATTTCGGACTGCTTTACGATCATTGTTTCTGAGGAAACAGGTAAAGTTTCCTACGCCCATGAAGGACATCTTGTAACCGGCGTAGTTCTCAGCGATCTCAGAGAAAAAATGCATCAGATCCAGAGAATCGGAACATCCGAAAATTCTCTTTTTGCGAAAAGGGAGGATGACTGATGAAAAAATTTATGAAGATTCTGACAAATAATTTTCCGTTTAAAATAGTATCTGTTTTGATCGCCATCGTAATATGGTATCT
>CASEDW010000023.1 GCA_949286775.1 uncultured Eubacteriales bacterium
AGGAGCATTCGCAGGGTAAAAAGATTTCTTTGACAATTATTATGCAATTTAATATAATTGTGGGTATCTATGAAATTATGTCATTGTAGTTATCAACGGGTTAGATAGGTGTAATATGGAGAACAATAAAAAAGTATCTAAAGCGGTTATCAAGCGCCTGCCGAGGTACTACAGATACCTGGGCGAGCTGCTAAAAAGCGGGATTGAACGTATATCGTCGGGCGAGCTCAGCAAGAGAATGCATGTTACGGCTTCTCAGATAAGGCAGGATCTCAATAACTTCGGAGGTTTCGGACAGCAGGGATACGGATATAACGTCAAATATCTTCATGACGAGATAGGCGCAATACTGGGGCTTGACACGTCAAAGAATATAGTTATTATAGGAGCCGGAAATTTGGGAAATGCTCTTTCAAATTATCCGGGATTCGGAAAATACAGTTTTAATATACTTGCGCTTTTCGATTCTGATCCGTCAAAAAAAGACAGCAACCGCCCTGTTCCTGTTTTGATGATTGACGAGATCGACAAGTTCTTTGAAGAGCATCATGTGGATATTGCGGCTATAACAGTACCGAAGGCTTATGCCATAAGTACGGCGCAAAAAGTAGTTTCACTTGGAGTAAAGGCCATATGGAATTTCGCCCAGGTCGATCTGAACGAGTATCTTCCGGAAGATGTTATCGTGCAGAATGTTCACCTGGCTGAAAGTCTGATGCAGCTTTCTTATAATATAAAAGCGTCTCATTTGAAAAAATAAATCACCGAACATATATCTTAATATTAGTTGAGAAGGACATAACAATGCGCAGAATACTGACTGTCGAAGAGATGAGCAGCGCTGATAAGTCAGCCGTCTGCTTTGGAATACCTTCGCTTGTTTTAATGGAAAGAGCGGCTTTAAGCGTCGTTGAAGAGATCGTAAATCATGGATTAGATACTTCTTCAATACTTGTTTTGTGCGGACAGGGCAATAACGGAGGAGACGGCGCAGCCATCGCGAGGATATTCGCTGAACGAGGGATAAAGTCTGAAATAATGCTTTTTGGAAATCCTGATAAATTCAGCGAACAGCTTAAAATACAGCTTCATATTTGCGAGCACTATGATATAAATATCGTAAAAAAATACGAACCTGAAAAATATACTCTTGTGATAGACGCCATATTCGGAATCGGACTTCACAGAGATATTTCAGGAGAGATATATGAAGTGATTACTAAAGTCAACAACAGCGGTTCTGCTGTCGTAGCCGTTGACATTTCTTCGGGAATTTCAGGCAATACGGGAAAAGTAATGGGATGCGCCGTAAGAGCGGATATGACTGTAACTTTCGCGGCGGCGAAAACAGGCCATTATTTATATCCCGGAGCAGGTTATACAGGTGAGCTTGTTATAAAAGACATCGGCATTCCGGTGGGCGATAATGAAAAAAATTCACTATATAATATAGAAGAAAGTGATTTTAACGCTCTTCCGAAACGCGATGAAACAGGAAACAAATCGACTTTTGGAAAGCTGCTTGTGATTGCCGGTTCAAAAGATATTTTCGGCGCTGCGTATCTTTGCGCTAAAGCGGCGCTTAAATGCGGAATAGGCATGATCAGGGTAATTACCGAAAAATCTAATAAAACGGCGTTGAACACACTGCTTCCGGAAGCTTTTGTCGATACATACGATGAGAAAAAAGCCGATGAAGAGAAAATCGAAAATCTGATACGAACAGGACTTATCTGGGCTGACGGCGTCGTGATAGGGCCGGGGCTTGGGACAGACATATGCTCAGAAATGATTTTGGAAACTTTTCTCAAATTAAACAGCCGTAAAGACTGTATGCTTCCGGTTGTATTTGACGCGGACGCGCTTAATATGATTGCAAAAGGCGAGTTTGACTGGAAATTCGATGAGACTTTGAATGTGGTAACGCCTCATATCGGCGAGATGAGCAGGCTTGTAAATAAAACCGTCAGTGAAATAAAAGAAGATCTTATCGGTACAGCGAAAAAATTCGCGTATGAAAATAATGTAATCTGTGTTTTAAAAGACGCCAGAACTGTTGTCGCCTATCCTAAAGGCGATGTTTTTGTCAACACTTCCGGATGCAGCGCCCTTGCTACAGCAGGCAGCGGCGACGTTCTATCGGGAATTATCGCCGCGTTCAGATTGAGATATATGAAAACCGGACTTCCGGTTGAAGCCATGGCTGTTTATCTTCATGGCGCTTTGGGAAATATCGCGTCAAAGGATGCTTCGGCAGGTTCTGTAACAGCATCAGAACTGCCTGAAATATTAAATCAGATCAATTTTTTATAGAAGAGGAGTATGAAAAATGTCAGGACATTCAAAATTTGCAAACATCAAACATAAGAAAGAAAAAAATGACGCCAAAAAAGGCAAGATTTTTACTATTATCGGTCGAGAGATCGTTATAGCCGTTAAAGAAGGCGGACCGGATCCTGCCAACAACAGCAAGCTTCGCGATGTTATCGCGAAAGCAAAAGCCAACAATATGCCGAATGATACGATCGAAAGAGGTATCAAAAAAGCGGCGGGCGATTCAAACGCCGACAATTACGAAAGAATAACATACGAAGGATACGGCCCGAACGGAATCGCCATCATCGTTGAGACTCTTACAGACAATAAAAACCGTACGGCGGCCGACGTAAGAAGCGCTTTTACAAAAGGAAGCGGAAGCATAGGAACTCCGGGATGCGTATCTTTTATGTTCGATAAAAAAGGTCAGATAATCATCTCTAAAGAGGACTATGAGGCTGACGCTGACGAACTCATGATGACAGTGCTCGATATGGGAGCGGAAGACTTTATAGAAGAAGACGACTGCTATGAGATTCTCACAGATCCTGATGAATTTTCTGCGGTTAGAGAGCAGATCGAAAAAGCCGGCATTCCTATGGCGGAAGCCGACGTTACGATGATACCTCAGAACTATGTAAAATTAACTGATGAAGCGGCGCTTAAGAATCTTCAGAAAACCCTTGATCTTCTGGAAGATAACGACGACGTTCAGTATGTCTATACGAATCTTGACGAAGACTGATCGTATGGAATTCAAATCCAATATAGGTCGATATACAGGCTTTGATTGTTGAAAGGTTTTTTTATGAGCGGCAAAAAGAAGACAAACAGTAAAAAAATCATAGAAGAACAGATGACTCCGGTTAAAAGAGACATAATACTTGTTCTCATAATACTCGTAGCGGCGCTGCTGTTCATCAGTAATTTAGGCTTTCTTGGACCTATAGGTTATGGATTGAGCTTTTTGATGTTCGGACTTTTCGGACTTCCCGCTTACGTTCTTCCGATAGTAGGAGCATACCTTGCTCTTTTTATGTTCGCGAATATGAATGATAAGCTCTATATGAAAAGAATGATCGGAATCAGTGGATTTTACATTCTTGTCTGCGCACTCTGTCAGCTCATAATGACGGGATACGATCCGACATATTTAGTGTTTCAGGCCTTTTTAGACAGTTCCGCGAACCATATGGGCGGAGGCTTTTTAGGATGCTGTATTTCACAGCTGCTGGGATTTCTTGTCGGCGTAATCGGAGCTTATATAATTATTATTATAGGAATGGTTATTTTCGCTATCATCATCACTCAGAAGCCCCTTGTAAGCTCGATGAAAGACCGTACGAAAGACGCCTATGATAAACACAGGGAAAATCTAAAAAGAAAGAAAGAACTTCAAAAGGCGGAAAAACAACGGAATTCACTGGATAACGATATCCTGAATCCTGAGAAACTCACTACGGCAAAACGAAAAAATTTGCTGTACGATACGAAACTTGATAAAAAAGAAAAAGATACTGTTAAATTTGAATTGCCGGAACTTGATATCACGCCTGAATTTTTCGATAATATTGAAGAAACATCTGAAAACGTTGAAGATACAAATATTATTGAGTCGCTGCCCACGGAAAATGAATCATACGACGGGCAGGGCGCGGAAATCATCATAGAAAATTCAGATGAGGATTTCGAGCCGGAATATACTGAAAAAGCTGTAAACGACGATCTGGTGGAAATCAGCCGCGTCAGCGCGGATATGGGAATTTCTGAAAACCATACCGGAAAAGATGTTTTACTGGATGATAAAGAAGCGCATAAGATAAATTCTCAGAAGACAAAAGAGATAAATATCGAAAACAAGGGAAGCGCTCCCAAAATATCAGCGGATTCAGCCGTAAAAACAGCGAAAAAAGTTTATAAAAAACCTCCGATTACACTCTTGAATAAAGGAAATACAGGTAATTCAAAAGAAAGAACTTCACACGTAAGGGAGACAGCGTTAAAACTGCAGCAGACGCTCCATAATTTCGGAGTCGAGGCGAAGGTTGTAAACGCCAGCTGCGGCCCTACAGTAACGAGATATGAGCTTCAGCCGGAGCAGGGGGTAAAGGTAAGCAAGATAGTGAATCTGGCCGACGATATAAAACTCAATCTTGCGGCTGCCGACATTCGTATCGAAGCTCCTATTCCGGGAAAAGCCGCCGTGGGTATAGAAGTGCCTAACAAGACGAATCATACTGTAGCTTTAAGAGAGCTTATAGATACGCCTGAATTTAAGAACAGCAAATCAACGCTTTCAATTACAGTGGGAAAAGATCTTTCGGGTAAACCTGTCATATCTGATATTGCGAAGATGCCGCATCTTCTCATAGCGGGTTCTACGGGAAGCGGTAAATCGGTATGTATAAATACATTTATCATGAGCATACTTTATAAGGCGACGCCTGATGAAGTTAAGATGATGCTGATAGACCCTAAGGTTGTGGAATTATCAATTTACAACGGCATTCCTCATCTTTTAAGCCCTGTAGTTACCGATCCTAAAAAGGCTGCGGGCGCGCTTCAATGGGCAGTGCAGGAGATGATCAGAAGATATAATCTGTTTGCGGAGTTTTCAGTCCGCGATCTGAAGGGATATAACGCTAAAGCAGCGGAAATAGCTCCGGCAGCAAATGAAAATGAAACAAAACCGGAAATTCTTCCGCAGATAGTTATTGTTGTAGACGAGCTTGCCGATCTTATGATGGCGGCGCCGGGTGAGGTTGAAGACGCTATATGCCGTCTTGCCCAGCTTGCGCGCGCGGCGGGCATACATCTGATTATCGCGACGCAGCGTCCTTCTGTAAACGTCATAACCGGACTTATCAAAGCAAATATGCCCTCAAGAATCGCTCTGTCCGTTACATCGGGCATCGACTCGCGTGTAATTATAGATATGAACGGCGCCGAAAAGCTTTTAGGCCGCGGCGATATGCTGTTCTATCCGGCGGGATATCAAAAACCGGCCCGTATCCAGGGAGGTTTTGTTTCGGATGAAGAGATTGAAAGGGTAGTAAACTTTCTGAAAAATAACGAAGAAGATGTTGTCTATGACAGTTCCATAGAAGAAGCTATAAACAATTCGGCAGTCGTTGCTTCGTCATCAAGCCAGACGGCGTCATCTGACGACAGAGACCTGTATTTTAAACAGGCCGGAAAGTTTATAATCGAAAAAGATAAAGCTTCCATAGGTATGCTTCAGCGCGTATTTAAGATAGGCTTCAACAGAGCGGCAAGGATAATGGATCAGCTTTGTGAAGCGGGTGTCGTTGGCGAAGAAGAAGGAACTAAACCGAGAAAAATACTGATGACATTAGAACAGTTTGAAAATTATATTGAGGAGAATTGATAATATGAAATGTTCTCATTGCGGCAGTCAGATACCTGACGGTGAGGTGATCTGTCCAAAGTGCGGACTTGAAGTACAGCTTGTGCCAAATTATGAAAATCTTGATATTGATATGATGGTCGTCCGAAACAATATGGACGAATGGGAATCACGTAAACTTGAGGAAGAACGTCAGAAGAGAAAAAAACAACTGCGAAATAAAAAGATAACGCATCTGCTGATGGCGATAGGAATTATCCTGATAGCTGTTATAGGAGTCGCGATAGCGACTAACAGTATTCTTGAGACAATGCGTGTCAACAGCGTTTCCGACTATGAAACGGCATATGAAGACGCGCTGAAATCTTATGAAAGCGGTCAGTATTCCGCCGCTTACAACATGATCAGCAGAGCGGTTGAACTGGACGGATCAAAATTAGATGCCCAGGCATTAAAGGGCAGAATCGCTTATGCCTGCGGAAATAAAGACGAAGCGAAAAGCATCCTTTTATCACTCATAAGCGATGACGATTCCTTTGAACCTGCATATGATTATATTCTGGAAATATATATCGCGGAACAGGATTATAAAGCGATATATGATCTGATGAGCAAAGTAAGCAACGAGGATATAAAAACGGCATATGCGGGATATCTAGTAAATCCTCCTACAGTATCAGTTGAAGAGGGTACATATAATGCCGATCAGACTATAAGCCTTGCGGCCGATGAAGGATGCGTTATTTATTACACCACCGACGGAACGGAGCCTACGTTGGAATCAGCTGTTTATTCCTCACCGATCACTGTATCAGGCGGAAGCACCGTTTTGAAAATGATGAGCGTGAACAGCACCGATATTCACAGCTATACTGTTACAAAAACGTACAATATCGTATACGACGCTCCTGCTGCCGCGCAGTTTGACAAAGCGTCAGGTCAGTACACTGGCGACGACAATACGGTAACAGTAACTGTTCAGGAAGGATGCAAAGCTTATTACGCCTTTGATGCGAAACCGCAGGTCGGAGTCAATGAATATACAGGTCCTGTAACGCTGCCGGAAGGAAAACATTTCTTCTATTGCATAGTTGTAAATGATAAAGGCGTTTCAAGTTCGATAAACGCCGCCGTATATGAGTATATCGCAGCGGTTGAGGAAGAACCTGTTGTAACAGAAGAGCCGGATTATGACGACAGCTATTATGACGAACCGGATTATGACGAGCCTATTTATACTCCGCCATCAGGAGGAGAGACAAATCCGACACCGGATCCTACACCAAATCCGACACCGGATCCTACGCCAAATCCGACACCGGAACCAACACCTGAGCCAACGCCGGAACCGACACCGGAACCAACACCTGAACCAACGCCAGATCCGACACCAGATCCAACACCTGAACCAACGCCGGAACCGCCAACGCCTCCGGCAGAATAAATTCACATACAGGATTTGATCGTAAAAAACCAAAGACAAATATTAATATTAAATCCCTGCATACCGTATATACAGGCGCAGGGATTTTTTAATAAAGAGGTTAAAAGTGAGCAAGGAATTAATAAAAGAGTTTATATCCGATTTTCCGATATACCAATACGCTTTTTTGGAGCCTGAAGAAATAGAATATCAGCCGAAAGTCAGGCAGGTCTGTAAGAGAACATGCAAATATTATTCGAACTCATGGTCTTGTCCGCCGGCAGTAGGTAAAATAGAGGTTTTAAAAGAAAAGTGCTTAAAGTATACAGATGTTTTGCTTTTTTCTACTTTTACAGAAATTACCGATGAAAAATTCGATAAAGTTTCGATTCAAAAAGAACATGAAAAACTGACGCGGATCATCAGTAACCGTATGAAAGATCTCGGGTATCTTACATATATTATTTCGAGCGGAAGCTGCAAAATCTGCGATAAATGCACTTTTCCGAAGGATTTTTGCAGACACCCATACGAGATGTTCCCATGTATTGAAAGTCATGGCATCACAGTTGCGGATTTATTATCTGACTGCGGTATGGATTACTATATGGGTGACAAGTTTCAGCTTTTGTTTTCACTTGTATTTTTTAAAGACACAGGTTTTGATTTAACAGAAAATAAAGAAGAGGACTGAACATATGCCTGATACGATAGTTGAAGAAAGAATAGAGCTTCCGGCTGAACATTCGATGAATGTCCTTGGCCAATTCGATGAAAACGCGAAAAAAATCGAGAAACTGCTGAAAGTGTCTCTAATTTCAAGGGAAGGAACTTTAAGGATCATAGGAAATGCGGAAGGCGTAAAAAAGGCAAAAAGCATTGTAAACGAACTTCTTCATCTCTCCATGAATAATAATACGATCACGGAACAGAATGTTAATTATATTCTTTCCATGAGCCTTGAGAACAGAGAAAACGTACTTGCGGGTCTTGAAGACGATCTCATATGCCATACGATTACGGGAAAGCCCGTAAAACCTAAAACACTTGGACAAAAAGCATATGTCGATGCGATGAAAAACAAAATGATTGTTTTCGGAATAGGACCTGCAGGAACAGGAAAGACATATCTTGCCATGGCAATGGCCGTAACTGCTTTCAGAAATGAAGAAGTAAGCAGGATAATTCTGACAAGACCGGCGATAGAAGCCGGAGAAAAACTCGGTTTTCTTCCGGGAGATCTTCAGAGCAAGATCGATCCGTACTTAAGGCCTCTTTATGACGCACTTTATCAGATCATGGGAGCCGAGAGCTTCCAAAAAAATATGGAAAAAGGACTTATAGAGGTGGCGCCTCTTGCGTATATGAGAGGAAGAACTCTTGATAATGCCTTTATTATCCTTGATGAAGCCCAGAACACTACTCAATCACAGATGAAGATGTTCCTTACCAGAATAGGCTTCGGATCAAAAGTAGTCGTAACAGGCGATGCTTCGCAAAAGGATCTTCCGTCGGGAACCAAATCGGGTCTTGATATCGCGCTTAAA
>CASEDW010000024.1 GCA_949286775.1 uncultured Eubacteriales bacterium
CGTACAAAAGTAGAAGAGACAGGCGGAGCGAACTTTATCTTTGTGACAAAAGACGGAAAGATCGTGACTCCTAAATCAGGAAGCATTCTTCCTTCTATCACAAGAAGATCGCTTGTATATGTAGCGAAAAAATATCTCGGTCTCGAAGTCGAGGAAAGAGAAGTCCTTCTTGATGAGGTTAAAGATTTCGCCGAGTGCGGACTCTGCGGTACAGCGGCGGTTATATCGCCTGTGGGAAAAATAGACGACCACGGAAAAGAAATCTGCTTCCCTTCAGGAATGGAGGAAATGGGACCTGTTACGAAAAAACTTTACGATACTCTTACAGGCATCCAGATGGGAAGAATCGAAGCTCCTGAAGGATGGATAAGAAAAATTGTATAATGAATAATAATCAGAACAGCCTGCCGCTTGCCAAAGCCCTTGACGGGTTCTTGGCGGGTGAGCCGGCGTATTTTTGTATTCCGGGACATAGATTTGAACGCGGGATATCCGATGAATTAACTAAACGATTCGGAAATTCCGTATTTAAATATGACCTTACGGAAGCAAACGGACTCGACGATCTTCATCATGCCGAAGGCGCGATAAAAGAAGCCCAGGAACTCGCCGCAGGTCTTTATAAAGCGAAGCACACAAGATTTCTCGTGAACGGAACGACATGCGGAAATGAAGCCCTTATACTCGCTTCGGCGTCTGAGGGCGAAGAGATCATAGTGGCGCGCAATTCTCATAAATCGGTTATCGGAGGTATCATCCTTTCAGGCGCGAAACCTGTATGGATAATGCCGCGGTACGATGAAGAGTGGGGATTTTATACTGTTCCCGGGAAAAACGAAGTCCTATCGGCGATAAAAGAACATCCAAACGCCAAAGCCGTCTTTGTCGTCAGCCCGACATATTATGGAAACGCGGGAAACATAAGAGAACTTGCCGAAGTATGCCACGAAAACGACATGCCTCTTTTTGTTGACGAGGCGCATGGAGCGCATCTCTATTTTTCAAAAGATTTTCCAAAAGGCGCTCTTCAAAACAGCGCGGACGCGGTTGTTATGAGTTCCCATAAAACGACAGGAGCGATGACCCAGAGTTCCATGCTTCATATAGGCAGCGACAGGGTCAGCATTCAAAGGGTAGACAAGGCTTTAAAGCTTGTGATGAGTTCTTCTCCGTCTTATGTGCTGATGACGTCTCTTGACGCGTCACGTCATCAGATGGCAAAAGACGGTGCTTTGATAATGAAAAAAACATTTGATCTTTCAATGGAATTAAGGAGCGCCTTAAAGAAAATTGACGGAATAAAAGTATATAAAGGCGACAGTGAAAAAGAAATCCTGAATAATAACTGCGACCCTTCAAGAGTCGTTTTTTCGGCCGTCAAACTTGGAATCACAGGATATGATCTTTCTGATATATTGTATGAAAAATACGGATGCGCTCTTGAAATGGCTGACGCAAAAAATGTTGTGGCAGTCGTCACAGCGGGAAATACAAACGAAGATATAAAGAGACTGTCGGACGCGCTTTGGGATATTTCAAATAAACATGAGCGTGTAAATAAAAAGGCAGCAGCGCCCATTAAGATAAATATTCCTGAAATGGCATATACGCCTCGAAAAGCATTTTTTTTACAAAGCGAGAAAGTACCTCTCAAAAATTCGAAAGGACGTATATGCGCCCAGACGATCTCGCCGTATCCGCCGGGAATACCCGTTATAGTTCCGGGTGAGATTATAAATGATGAGATCTATGCCTTTTTAAATTATTGCAGAAAAGAAAATATCAATATTCATTCTGACGGAAGCATGAACATTGATGAGATAGAAGTTGTTATAGAAAAGTAATCATTGTGGGAGGAAAATATGAACAGCCTTATAGATGTTATATCGGCGGAAGTATCCGCCGCGTTTGAAAAAGCCGGATATTCCGGAAAATACGGAAAGGTCACGGAGTCGAACAGACCTGATCTTTGCGAATTTCAGTGCAACGGCGCGATGGCTGCAAAAAAAGAATATAACAAAATCCCGAGAGATATAGCATCGGATGTTGCAGGAGCGCTTTTGGATTCAAAGATCATAGACAACGCCGAAGTTGCGGGACCGGGATTTTTGAATATCAAGATAAGTAATGATTTTCTGGCGGATTACCTTCAGAATATGAATGAAGACGATCATCTTGGCGTAGATAAAGTGAAAAATCCCAAAACTGTTATCATAGACTACGGCGGACCTAATGTGGCGAAACCGCTTCACGTAGGACATCTTCGTTCGGCGATCATCGGAGAATCCATAAAAAGACTTGGAAGATTTATGGGAGACAAGATGATCGGAGACGTACATCTCGGAGACTGGGGTCTTCAGATGGGACTTATTATTTCTGAAATACAGGAACGCCAGCCGGATCTTCCTTACTTTGATCCTGATTTTGAGGGTGAATATCCTGAAGAAGCGCCTTTTACCATCAGCGAACTTGAGGAAATATATCCTACGGCTAGCGGGAAATCAAAAGTTGACGAAGAGTTCAAAAATAAAGCTCTTCAGGCGACGCATGAGCTTCAGCTGGGAAGAAGAGGATACATCGCTCTCTGGAACCATATCATGAATGTTTCTGTAAACGACCTTAAGGCAAATTATAAAAAGCTCAATGTGGAATTTGATCTCTGGAAAAAGGAATCAGACGCTCAGCCTTATATTCCCGATATGGTTCAGATGATGAAAGATAAGGGATACGCGTATGAAGATAACGGAGCGCTTATCGTCGATGTAAAAGAAGATACAGACAAAAAGGAAGTGCCGCCGTGCATTATTTTAAAATCAGACGGAGCTTCACTTTATACCACAACAGATCTTGCGACAATAGTTGAAAGAGAAAAACTCTTTAAGCCTGACAAGCTTCTCTATGTGGTGGACAAAAGACAGGAGATGCATTTTATCCAGGTGTTCCGCTGCGCGAAAAAGACGGGACTTGTGCCTGAAAATGTGGAGATGCAGCACCTCGGATTTGGAACTATGAACGGCAAAGACGGAAAGCCGTTTAAAACGCGTGACGGCGGCGTTATGCGTCTTGAAAACCTGATCGCTGAGATCAATGAACAGATGTACAACAAGATCGTCGAAAATAAAGCAGGAGCTGATTTTGATAAGGCTGAGATTGAGGAAACGTCAAAGATAGTAGGACTTGCGGCTATTAAATACGGCGATCTGTCAAATCAGGCTACGAAAGATTATATCTTTGACCCTGACAGATTTACATCCTTTGAAGGAAACACAGGACCTTATATCCTTTATACTATCGTCCGTATCAAGTCGATACTTGAAAGATTTAAAGCGGCCGGAGGAAATGTTGAAGAATGCAGGATCAAAGCGCCTGTATCGGAAAGCGAAAAATCCCTCATGCTCCAGACGGCGGCATTTAATCCTGCGATCACAAACGCATATGAAGAAACAGCGCCTCACAAGATCTGCGCCTATATATATGCTCTTTCAAACGAGCTTAATCATTTCTATCATGAGACAAAGATCTTAAGCGAAGAGGACGAAACGAAGAAAAGCAGCTGGATAGCGCTGTTAAATCTTGTTCTCAAGGTGCTTGAACAGAGCATCGACGTTTTGGGATTTGAAGCACCGGAGCGGATGTGATAAACCAAGGGATTAAAAGCCATGAGCTTCATCCTTTATGCTTGCATAAAAATGATGAAGCTCATGGCTTTGAAGACCGCAAAAACATGAGGATGGAGCACTGTTGTGCGGAATCCGAATGTTTTTTAGAAGCGCGAAAGTGCAAAGCACGAAGCGATTCGTGGTTTATCAATTTATCAATACAAAATGGATAAGCAGAAGCGCGGGAGTGCGAAGCACGAAGCGGTTCGTGGTTTATCAAAATAAAAGATAGAGATATTGGATAAAGCGCGGAAAGGAGACGCGGTGAACGAACCTTCGACAGGAAGAAAACTCTGGGAGATATTAAATCCGCTTGTATTTATAATCGCTGTTATGATGTGCGTAACGGCGTGCATAAGTACGGGAATAATGATATATTCAAGATCGATCGGAGAAAATGAAGTAGTCATGTATTCGCGCATACTGACTTCAACGATCTGGTGCGATCTCGCGATGTATATAGTTATAATAGTAGGAAGACAGAAAAACATAGTATACGATAAATTCAAATATGAGCACAAATCGAGCGGATGGCCTTTCTGGAAACTTGCGCTTGCAGCGTCATGCGGATTTCTGTTTTCTATATTAGTCAGCGTTCTGATTGATCTGACAGGTATAACAAATATCTTTACAGGATACGAAGAGGCGTCAAATCTGACATTTACCGGCCAGCCCGCCATACTCCTGATAATTACGGTGGGCATTATCGGCCCGATAGCGGAAGAATTCATATTCAGATGGATGATCTTCGGACGCATAAGATACTATTACGGCAGCAAGTGGGCAGTATTGTTTTCGGGACTGATGTTCGGCGTTTATCACGGAAACATGACC
>CASEDW010000025.1 GCA_949286775.1 uncultured Eubacteriales bacterium
GTTCAGGAGATCGCGATGGTGGACGCGTCTAAATTCGCGCTTTTCGCCACCAATATGAAAGCTCTGTTTATGGATATGTTCAGAAATGCCGACATGGTAACTTTCAACAGATGTACAAGAGATCTGCCGCTGGCAAATTACAGGAGAAGCATTAAAGTCCTTAATCCGGCCTGCGAAGTCGTATTTGAAGACGGAGAAGGCGAGATTGTCGACATAGCCAATGAGCTTCCGTACGATATTAACGCTAAACAGATCGAGATAGAAGATATAGACTTCGGAATTTTTTATGTGGACGCCGGAGAAAATCAGGGAAAATATCAGGATAAAATAGTCAGATTCAGGGCGCAGGTTTCAAAGAGCAGAGATCCTAAAGCAGAGATATTTTTACCCGGAAGAAGAGCGATGACATGCTGCGCCGACGATATTACTTTTATAGGATTTTTATGCAAGAGCAAGTATACTAAATCCCTCAAGGCCGGAAGCTGGATATATGTAACGGCGAAAATAAATTATGAAAAGAGATGGGAGTACGGAAATCAGATTGGCCCCGTTCTGTACGCGATTAAAATAGAAAAAGCTGACGCGCCGAAATACGAACTGGTATCTTTTTCGTGACCATCTGATAAGTGACACAATCATTTAGAAACAGCAAATTAAGCGTCACTGGAGGAAATATGTATTTAATAGTTGGGCTGGGAAATCCCGGTAAAAAATATGATCATACAAAGCATAACGTCGGGTTCGACGCGATCGATGAGATTATCGACGAATACGATATACCTGCGTCAGGACTGTCGATGAAAGGCATGTATGGAAAAGGCATTATAAGCGGCGAAAAGGTTATGGTAATGAAACCTATGACTTACATGAATTTAAGCGGTCACGCGGTCAGAGCTTATGTGGATTATTATAATCTCGATCCCCAGGAGGAGCTGATAGTCATATATGACGACGTGGATCTTCCGACAGGCCAGGTGAGGATACGCAAAAAAGGCAGCGCGGGAAGCCATAACGGTATGAAAAGCATTATCCAGATGCTTGGAACGCAGAATTTTACGAGAATCAGGATAGGAATAGGTCCGAAACCTGAAAAATGGGATCTGGCCGATTATGTCCTCGCGCCTTTTTCGAGAGAAGAAAGAGTAAAAGTCGGGGAAATAATAGAAGAGTGCGTGCCGATCACAAAAATGATAATTGAAAACGGCGTGGAAGACGCCATGTCAAAGTACAATCAAAAAGTAGCTAATGAAAAATAAGGAAGGCTTATATGAAGGCGCTTTGTGCACCGCTTAAAGAATTAAACGGATATGAAGAGATTACCGGGCTTTTAAATAACGAAAAAGCCAGGATAAGGATCACCGGCTGTCTTGAATCGCAAAAAGTGAATCTGGCGGCCGGAATTATCCCGAAAGATAAAAGCGCGGTTATAATCTGTGAAAATGATCTGAAAGCCAGAGAAGTCTATGAGGACTGGCAGCTGTACGATAAGGATGTCCTGCTTTATCCTGCGAGGGATATGATATTTTATCAGTCATCCGTATCGGGAAATCCGCTCGAACGAGCGAGAATGAAAACAATAAGGGCGATAAATGAACAAAAGAACGTTACCGTCATCACCGTAGCAGGGGGATGCATGGATCTTCTTTTGCCTTTTAGCATGCTTAAAAAGAGCATCATCTCTCTGTATGTGGGAGATGAAATAGATACAGACAAACTTTCGAGAAATCTCGTCAAAATGGGATATTCAAGAAATTTTCAGGTTGAAATGCCCGGCCAGTTCGCGATACGAGGCGGAATAATCGATATCTACGACATGACTAAGGATGAGCCCTGGAGGATAGAGCTATGGGGCGATGAAATAGATTCAATAAGGAGCTTCGACCCTGAGAGCCAGAAGTCAACGGAAAATCTCGAATGCATTGATATTTACCCGTCGAATCAGGATATAGGACGGGATGAAAAGGGATTTTTTGACAGACTTGATTCGGTATTTTTGGACTATTTTGACGAAAATACTGTTTTTATACTGGACGAGCCGGTAAGGATAAGGGAAAACGCGGAAATCGTATTTAACGAATTTGCCGACGCGATGAAAGGCAGGCTTGAAAAAGGACAGATAGAAAAAGAAGAGGCAGAAAGAATGATTTCTCCCGACGATCTGTTCGCGCGGCTTTCAAAGAAAAAATTGATGGCGCTGTCTCTTCTTGACAATGCCGGTAAAACTTCGATCAAATATGATAAGACATTTAACGTCATGGCCAAGTCGGTAAGCTCTTACAACAATCAGTTTGAAATGCTTGTTAAAGACCTGAAAAACTGGAAGAAAACAGGATACAGAGTGATTCTTCTGTGCGCCTCGAGGACAAGAGGAAGAAGGCTTGCGGACGATCTGCTGGAGGAAGGCCTTAACGTATTTTTCAGCGAGACGGATGAAGTAGAACTCAAACCGTCTCAGGTGATGGTGCTCTATGGAAATTCCAGAAAAGGTTTTGAATATCCTCTTCAAAAGTTTGTGCTCGTGACCGAGTCTGACATTTTCGGAAAGAAGCATAAAAAGAAGAGCAAGGCGAAGCGTTATGACGGAAAGAGTATAGGCGCTTTCTCTGAATTATCGATAGGCGACTATGTGGTTCATGAATATCACGGACTCGGAATATACCGCGGAATAGAAAAGATAGAGCGGGACGGCATAGTCAAAGATTATATCAAGATAGAGTACGCGAAAGGCGACAGTCTGTTTGTTCAGGCCTCTCAGATAAGCACGCTTCAAAAATATGGAAGCAGCGATTCCCACAGTACGCTGAAACTTAATTCCCTTGGCAATAACGACTGGAAAAAGACGAAAACAAGGGTAAAAAAAGCAGTAAAAGACATAGCCGCCGAGCTTGTCAGACTCTATTCGATAAGGCAGAATTCATGCGGATACAGCTTCAGCAAAGATACAGTATGGCAGAGCGAATTTGAGGAAATGTTTCCATTTGAAGAGACCCAGGATCAGCTGGACGCGATCGCTGATACAAAGCGCGATATGGAAAGCAATATCATTATGGACAGGATAATATGCGGCGACGTAGGCTACGGAAAGACAGAGGTAGCCATAAGAGCGGCTTTTAAGGCGGTACAGGA
>CASEDW010000026.1 GCA_949286775.1 uncultured Eubacteriales bacterium
AGATTTACGCCTTTTTTCTGCATTTCTACAGCAGGAGCGAATCCGTTTCCAAGTTTCGCGTTGCTCGCCGGATTTGTCACGACAGATACGCCGCTCTTTGCCAAAAGCTCTATGTCGTCTTCTCTCATCTGAACGCAGTGGGCGAGAATAGTTCTGTCATTTAGCCATCCTATATCATATAGCCATTTGACCGGCGTCTTGCCCGTTTCTTTTAAAACGTTTTCAACTTCAGTAACGCCTTCCGAAAGATGCGTCTGTTTTAAAAGTCCGTGTTTTTCCGCTTCTTCAGCCACCTGTCTGTATAACTTTTCAGAGCAGCTGTATGGAGCGTGAGGCGATAAAATAATCTTTATCATATCGCTTTCGTACTCTTCTCTTTCGGCCATAGCCTCTTTATATCTGCTAAGTCCGTCCTCAAACAGATCGTTTCCCACAAGGCCTCTTCCTATAAACGCCCTTATTCCAGCGTCCCGAGCCGCCTTCGCCGACATGCATTTATACATATGCATATCCACATAGGAAGTCGTACCTGTCATAAACATCTCCGCGAATCCCAAAAGATTCGTCCAGTATGCCGCCTCCACAGGAAGACTGTCCTCTACCGGCGAAACTCTGTTGAACAGCCATTCTGAAAAATCCACGTCGTCGGCATAATTTCGAAGAAGCGTCATATAGACGTGGGTGTGGGCGTTGATAAGCCCCGGCATTATCAGCCTGTCTTTCGCGTCTATAACCTCCCATTTTGTATCCACGCCGCCATATTCTCCTATCGCCGCGATCTTTCCGTCTTTTATATAGAGAGCTTTTTTCTCTGTTTTAAATTTTCCCTCGTTGTATATGAGAAGGTTTCCGTTTATTACTTTGTAATCCATCTTTCCACCGTTTATATTCCAAGTTCTTTTTTATCCATAATTCTGCAAACGTTTTCTGTTCGCGTGATCACATCCGCCGCCAGCTTAGTTCCCGCGGCGCATGCTTCTTTTAGAGTCTTGCCTGCGATCAAAGCCGCCGCCGCGCCTGACACAAAGGAATCTCCCGCTCCTGTACTGTCTGTGAGCTTCACTTTTTCGGCAGGCACAAAACCTGAGTTTCCGTTTATATCTGAAAATATCGCTCCTTTTTCGCCAAGCGTGACTATGAGATTAACGAATTTTTCTTCCGCTGCTTTTTCAGATATAAATCTTTCGATCTCCTCGAGACTTAAGTTCGCAAGCTCTGTTTCAAACATCATCTCCGCTTCCTGAATATTGCATACAAAACATTCGATCTTCGGAAAATATTTTCTTCGTTTTAAGGCAATGCTCATAACAGAAACGACCGAATAGACTTTTTTGTTGTATTTTTCCGCAAGTTCAAAGACTTCTTTTACAGTCTCCTCTTCTATATCTATCTCAAGTATAATGCCGTCCGTTTCCTGAAATAACTCCTGTTCCTTTTCTCTGACAAGCTGTGTAAGGGGTTTTAGATTTGGTCTTACAGATATGCTGGCTGCCACATCTCCCGTCTCATCGAATATGGCCATCCATATGCCCATTCCCTTTGGAACTCTCTTTATGCAGGATACGTCGACGCCGCTTTTCTTCAATTTTTCTACGACTTCATCTCCCGTTCCCGTATCGTCGGCAAGAGCCGCAAATCTCGTATCTATGCCGATATTCGCCAGATTTTCGGCAACATTTCTGCCAACGCCGCCGTGGACATTTTCAATGTGCCCCGGATTTCTGCCTTTGGGAATAAATGTATCCTCTGAATATCCCTTTATATCTACAAAAATATCGCCAATAACCGCGATGCGCATCCGGTTTTCCTCCTTATAACCTTAATGCAGTTTTGTTTAATATACCATACAAAACCGTTTTGTACATACTAAATATATCTCAGCGTTATCCTCTTTTTGTTTTTGATGATGAGGCCGTCCTTTTCCATATTTTTGATCTCCCTCATCATCGCGCTTCTGTCTATCGCTATATAATCGGCGCAGTCTGTAAAAGACATCTTGAGCTCAAAAGGATTTCGGTTTGCCCTTAAGCTCTCGTTTTCCAAAAAAACAGCTATCTTCTGTCTCATGGTGCGCTGAGCCAGTATATGTATATGCGAAAGGCGTCTTTTCAGACCTGTTTCAAGATAACTTTTCAGATGAGCCGCCATTTCTTTCCTATTGATAAAATCCGTCATGTCGCCCTCATAAAAAAAAGATACTTTACATCTGGTTTTCGCGTAAATATAATGATCAGTATTTCTGCCGACCGCAAAGTCGCTCTTCCTGAATATATCACCCTCCGTATAATAGTCGAGAATTCTTCTTACGCCGTTTTCATCCATGCTTTCAAGAAAAAGCATGCCTTCGGTTACGATTCCGAAATCTCCGGCATCGTTCATAAATGTCTCAGTTATGGCTTCTCCGGCTGAAAA
>CASEDW010000027.1 GCA_949286775.1 uncultured Eubacteriales bacterium
ACAAACGCCATAACGCTTGACGGAGAACTTATAAATATAGACGGTACGGGAAACCGTGTCGCGGCGCTCATCTATGGCCCTGAAAATGTGATAGTAATCGCAGGAATGAATAAAGTCGCTTCCGATATAGAGGCTGCGTACAAACGTGTGAAAAATATCGCCTCTCCTCCAAACTGTATCAGATTAAACCGCAAGACGCCATGTGCCGTTACCGGAAAATGCGGAGACTGCCTCGGAGCTGAATGCATCTGCTCGCAGACAGTAATTACGAGAAGAAGCGCCGTGGAAGGCAGGATTAAAGTGGTTCTTGTTGGAGAAGAATTGGGATATTAAAAAATACTTTACATTGATAAAACAGATGTGGTATACTGTGACGGTATTTGAGATCGGGGTGTGGCTCAGTTTGGTTAGAGTGCATGACTGGGGGTCATGAGGCCGCAGGTTCGAATCCTGTCACTCCGATATATCATAAGTCATATCAGGGCGTGCTTTATGCATGCCCTTTTTATATACCTGATTGAACAGTTATGCTGTCTCATATATTGTATAGAATTTACTGCATTACAATGTTAAAATATATACAAAATTAAGTATCCTGGAGGAGAAAAAATGAAAAAGAAAAATATAATTGCCATATCGCTTGCGGCGGCACTTGTGTTTAGTCTTACAGCCTGTGGCGGAAACAATTCACAGCAGCAATCGGTTTCAGGAGGAGATGAATCTTCTGTATCAGAAGAAACAAGCAATGAGACATCGGAAGTTTCTGAAACAGAGGAAACAAGCGAGAAGGAAGAACCTGAAGTTACTGAGGAGCCTGAAGTAACAGAAGAGCCTGAAACATCAGAAGAAAGCAAGGAAGCGGAAGAACCTGAGACTTCTGCTGAAGCAACAGATATATCTTCGGCAGTTGAAGGAAGCACATCAACAGCTGAAGCGCCTATCGCCCTTGGACAGTGGGCTACTGTGGCAAGATACGCTACTGAAGACGAGACGTATCACAACGTTTATGTGCGCGTAACAAAAGTTACTACTCCTGAAGATGACTCTGCATACATTCAGACAGCAATAGACAACAATAACGCTAATGGTTCTGACTGGGATCAGATCGATCTTACAAGCGAAGATTTCGCGATTCCTGATGACGTTGAATGGTGCCTTATGGAGTATGAAGTTTATGTTCCTGAAGAGTTCCCGGCGCCTGATTACGGCATGGTTGAACCTACAATAGATTTCACGGCTGAAAATGTGGAAGGAGGCGGATTCCCATCAGCGGACGGCACAAGCACATATATCGGACTTGGCGCTAACTTCTTTGATCTTGCTTCTTATCCTGACGATACGGTATTTGAGCCGGGAAATACATATACATTCCAGAATCTTTTTACGATGGTAAAAGGATATACGAATTATGTGTTTGACACTTCATCATATCCTGACGGAACGCTTAGCGACGACACATCAGGTGATATTATGTATTACGCATATTTCGGTAATAAATGATAAGTAAAATATGAAGCAATAATTATGCCCTCTTTACCGCTTGCGGTAAGGAGGGTATGTTTTTTAGTTGGATTTGCGGCGATACCGCGATATAATCAGATTCAAATAGAATTATTTTAGTATCTGAATCTGATGTTTGAGAAAGTGTGTATGTATGAATGATATAACTAAAACTGCTTTAAGCAATGACAAAGAGTTCCTGAGGACAGAGCCCCTTGGAAAACTTTTATTTAAACTGGCTCTGCCGACGGTTGTGGCACAGCTTATAAATATGCTCTATAATATCGTCGACAGAATATATATAGGGCATATTGAAGATATAGGAGCCACTGCCCTGACGGGAGTAGGCGTATGCATGCCGCTCATCATGATAGTTTCAGCGTTCGCGGCTCTCGTCGGATACGGCGGAGCGCCGAGGGCTTCTATATTTATGGGACAAAAGGCTGACGAAGCGGCTCAGAAGACTCTCGGAAACTGTTTCATGCTTCAGATAATCATTTCAGTTATTTTGACGGCTGTTCTCCTTGTATGGAACCGTGATTTTCTCATGGCCTTCGGAGCAAGTGAAAAAACGATAGGATATGCCGTAGATTACATGAATATTTACGCGCTTGGAACTATTTTTGTTCAGCTTACTCTCGGAATGAACTCGTTTAT
>CASEDW010000028.1 GCA_949286775.1 uncultured Eubacteriales bacterium
AAGAACCAGCTGGAGCAGGAAATGCCCGGCGAACTTCTGTTTACGGAAACCGTAGATCAGGAAGATTATATTTATGACATAAATAAACTGGCCGATCTTTCAGGAAGAAAGATGCACAATAAGAGAAATCACGTAAACAAATTTCTGTCTCTTTACCCCAACTGGAAATTCGAAGAGATGAAACCGGAGCACTTTGACAAATGCCGTAAGCTTTTAAAGCTCTGGCAGAGCAGACATGAGCTTCACAAAGATTTAGAGATAGACTATGAAGATCTCGGGATAGACGCCGCCTTTAATCATTTCGATGAACTTAAGCTTGACGGAGGCGTGCTTTTTGTAAATGATGAGCTTTGCGCCTTCACCATCGGAGAAAAATGCGCGAAAGACACATATCTCGTGCAGTTTGAAAAAGCCAACGTCGACATAAACGGTTCATATCCCATGATAAACAGGGAATTCGTCCGCATGATACGCGATAAATATCCGGAAATTAAATATATCAACCGTTCCGACGACGCCGGCATCGAGGCGCTCAGGAAAGCAAAAAGATCATATTATCCCGAGATTATGGGAATAAAATATACGGTTACGTGGAACGAATAAATTTTAGAACATAATCGAGTAGGGGGATGTCTATTTCCCGACATCCCCATGTATAATATAAATTATTTAACTTCTTACGCCGGATGATATGTTGTGACGACTTTCTGAACTCTGTCTCTCATATCATCTTTATTCTTATACGCGGCCTCCAAAAGAGATCCGAGCTGTTCCAAAAACTCATTGATATCAAACGGTATAGGACAACCAATATGTATCAAATCATTGAGGGTTTTCTTAAGACCCTCTTCTGCCATGAGTTTCTCTTCATAGAGCTTCTCGCCCGGGCGCAGTCCCGTATATATGATCTTTATGTCTATGTCCGGTTTATAGCCGGAAAGTCTTATCATATTTCTCGCGAGAGTATCTATCTTTACAGGCTCTCCCATATCAAGCACAAATATTTCGCCGCCGTTCGCGTATGTTCCCGCCAGCAGTATAAGGCTGACTGCTTCGGCAATAGTCATGAAATATCTGATTATTTCAGGATGGGTAACAGTTACCGGTCCTCCTTCTTCTATCTGTTTCTTAAATAAAGGAATTACAGAGCCGTTGCTTCCAAGTACGTTTCCGAATCGTACCGCTACAAACTTTGTCTTTGTCTCTTTAAGAGCCTTCTCTATTTTTTCTGACGCGATTATATCTTTAGTAACATGATGAGTAAAAAGCTGAGGTATATCTGCCGCTCTTCCTTCTTTGATCTTTTCGGCAAACGCCTGTATGATCATCTCGCAGAGTCTTTTCGAAGCGCCCATTATATTTGTCGGATTAACGGCTTTATCGGTGCTGATAAGTACAAACTTTTCGCAGCCGTGCGCCATCGCCGCGTACGCCGTCTTGTAAGTTCCCATGACGTTGTTCTTTATCGCTTCGCAAGGGCTGTCTTCCATGAGGGGCACATGCTTATGGGCTGCGGCATGATATACGATATCCGGCTTATATTCTTCAAATACTTTAAATATCTTGCGGCTGTCTCTTACCGATCCGATAATAGTATCCAGCGCGAGGTCAGGATATTTCTTTCTCAGCTCCTGCTGAATATCGTACGCGTTGTTTTCATATATATCAAACAATATCAGGCGTTTCGGTTCATGAGCCGCTATCTGTCTTGAAAGCTCCGATCCTATCGAGCCGACGCCTGTTACAAGCACCGTCTTGCCTTTCAGATTGTCGTATACTGCTGTCAAATCTGTTTTAATAGGATCTCGTCCCAAAAGGTCTTCAATCTGAACCTTTTTCATCTTGCTGACGCTTACCTCGCCGGTATAGAGCTGATACATTCCCGGAAGATTCGATATCTCGCATGACGTATTATTGCATATGCTGAGTATTTCTCTTTTATCTTCGGGAGAAGCGCTTGGAATAGCGATATATATTTTGTCGGCGTTATATTTTTCTGACGCCTCTACTATCCTGTTTCTGTCGCCGTAAACCGGCACGCCGTCTATAAGCCTTCCCCATTTATTCGGATTGTCGTCTATAAAACAGCAAACGACTTCATTTGTCTCTTTAGCGCTTTTGATGTCTCTTAAAATCATCTGTCCCGCGCTGCCCGCGCCGACCAGAATAACTTTTGATTTTGCTTCCTCTTTGTTGTTTCTTCCTCTTAACAGCAGAACAAAACGGTATGAAAATCTGACCCCCAGCGTAAGTATGAACTGTATCACGATACCGAACATAAAATACGACATCGGCATTTTTATGCCGGCTATTTTCATCCCGATCATATATACAGCTAACGCGACTACCGTAGACAGAATTATTCTTATCAGCTCAAAGTAACTCGCGAAACGCCAGATACTCTTATACAGTTTAAATGCCGCGAATATAATTACGCACACGGCTGCGTAAATCAGTATTGATTTCGCGTATCCGTCTAAATAACTCCTGTCTATCTTGTTGAAAGCGCAGTCAAACCTTATCCAAAGCGCCGCGAGATAAGATATTAAAACCGCTACAAAATCATATATCACCAGCAGCAGCGAAACTATCTGCCAGTGTTTTATTTTTTTATTCTCCCTCATTTTTTTCATTGTACTGCTCATTACTACTCTTTACTGCTTTTTATTATTTTACTTCTTATTACTCTTCAACCTCTGTCAGCACCGCCTGAACGAGATATCTCATCTCTGAGTCAGCGTCGTAACATGTCGAAAGCGTAATTATTTTGTCATCTGTTGTTACCTCTATGTCTTCGTCTATGTTGTCAAGATCTCCGTTCTGTATACGTATCCAGCCCAGGTACTGTTCAAATACTTCGTCGTTGTTCATATCATATGTCGCCAGGATGTGCGTATCGTCCGTCAGATATGCGGCGAATACAGTATAGTGAAGTATCGCGTCAGGTTTGTATATTATTATCTCTTTGTTGTTGTCAAAGAAATCCCTGTTGGCGTAGTCCTTTATACCGTGGAACATTGAACCGTTTTTCATACTGTGTCCGTAAATAACGGTATTTCTGTCCGTAAATGTGCGTTTGTTATATGTTGCCTGGGTATATATGCACCCGGCAAAATCATATTCTTTATCTATCCCGCGGTGAAGATAATAATCATCGTCTCCGCTCTGGCTTTGAAGTATCGGATAATCCACCTCTGTATTTGGGATCGTTATCCAGGCGTAGATGTCAGGATTTATCGCCTGAAGCTGTTCAAAATCTATCGGAATCTCTACCGGTTCCTTTTCCTCCTGAACTTCTTCCTCGGGCTTTGGTTCTTCCTGAACTTTTTCAGGTTCTTCCGTCGGCGTTGGCGTAACAGTCGTTTCTGTTTTTACCTGTTCCCTCAGCTCGGCAAGTTCCTGTCCTGCGTTTTTCTCTCGAAGATAGTCTCTTACAGCCAATATGGCAAATACCGCCGCTGCAACAGCAAATATCGTAAGTATGATCTTCTTTTTCATCTGTCACTCTACCTCTGTATAAAATACATCTATTACCATTTCATAAAGGGCGTCGTCGTCCACATGAAACTCATCGAAGGCTTCCGTCGAAACGCCTTCTCCCGGAAGCTGAAGCTCTTCTCTTTCAGAGTTAAATATTATCTGATCAAGGAGCTTGATAAACTGTCCGTTGTTCATGTTCGTAGTCATATACGGCTCTATTGTCTCGTATATATCTGTCAGAAAATGAATGTCCTCCGAGGCTCTTTGTCTCGTGAGCTCCATATAGGCGTTGATGTAGACGTTCTGGCGGTTGTCTCTGGCTATCGAGCTTTGAGTCGTGTCGACGTCCCTTGAACGGACAAATATCTCCGTATTATCTTTTGTAAGCGTCACTTCTTCACCCGCTTTAAACTCGGGATATTTATATTCAAGAGAGTCATCAGGAACGACTACCTTTACCTCTCCCGCCAGGGACGCGAGGGCCGTGATACAGTCCATGTTTACGGCGCAGTAATCCGTAATGCGTATTCCGTAAAACAGGTTCTCTACCGCTTCTTTCGTGAGTTTGCAGCTTTCGAATTTCCCGTCGCCGTATCCGTACTGAAGACTTAAGTGATCGGTGCTGTAACCCGCGCTTGTTCCGTCATTGTAAAATTTTTCGATCCTCGTCATCGTGTCTCTCGGTATTTTTATCTGCGTTACCTTTTCCGTAACCCTGTCCACCGAAATCAGATAGATCGAGTCGCTCTGTCCCGCCTCGGCGCTTCCGACTTCAACTCCGTCGTTTGAGGCTTTGTCGATTCCAAGGATCAGCGTATTTGTCAGGTGGTTGTTGTACTTATATTTTTTGCCTTTATAAGTAATGGTATCTCCTAATTCATTGTCATCTTCCGTCTGATCGCTCTTAGAGCTTTCGGAAGTTGTTTTTGACGTTTCATTTGAAGATATCGTCTGATCCTGTTTTTCGCTTTTTGTAAGTTCCGGCAGTATTTTTAAGGCGAATATCACCGCTAAACATACGATGATAATTATTATAAGTATCACCGTAAACGGACTTTTTTTATTTCTGTCTGATCTCTGGCTCATCGATTATTTACCTGCCTGTCCGTAAACGCCGTAGCCGTACTTGCCATACTTTCCGTATTTACCGTAAACGTCGGACTCCTTCGGATCTACCATATTCATGACCGCTCCTAAAATCTTGCATCCGCTCATCTTAAGCTGATGGAGGGATTTCTGGGCGAGCTTTGTGCTTGTATCCTTTGCCGATACGACAAATACCGCGCCGTCGCACACCTGTCCTATTATGGCAGCGTCGATAACCATACCTATAGGAGCCGTGTCTATTATCACATAGTCGTACTGCTCTTCGAGTTCCTTGATAAGGGCGCCGAACGCATCGTCTTCGAAAAGTTCCGACGGATTAGGCGATGAAACGCATGCCATTATGATGTCGAAGTTTTCGATATTAGTATGGAACGCGATATCGTCCTTGCTGCACTGGCCGCTTAAGTATTTTGTAAGTCCGTTTATATTTTCAGGAAGACGGACTCTCTTTGATGAAGAAGCTTTTCTTATGTCGGCGTCAATATAAATTACTTTTTTGCCCGCTTTCGCGAACTGCACCGCTATCTGAAATGAGATCTCCGACTTGCCTTCGTTTGTATGGGTGCTTGTAAAAAGGATGCTCTTTATATTTCTTCCCGACAGCTGAATATTCGTTCTCAGCGTTTTCAGCGCTTCTTCATATAAATATCCGTATGATCTCGTATCTCGTATTTTAACTGTATATTTTATTTTCATTTTTCTTCCAAACTTCCTCCGATTTTCCCGCGTTAGTTTTTACCTTTTATCTTGCTTCTGTCAGGAATCGAGGCAAGAACAGTAATTCCAAGATATTTTTCAATATCGTCTTCCGATTTGAACCTGTCGTCGCTGAGTTCTTTTACCGCGATAAATATGATAGCTATGATCGCGCCGAGTATAGCGGCAATCGTTACATTTTTCGAAGTGCTCGGGCCTGCCTGAACATCAGCTACCTCACCAAGCGAAAATACATTCGGAGGCGAAACTTCCATTACTTCGCTTATGAAATCCGAAGAATTCTGGGCGTGAGTGTTTACTATTTCAGCGGCTCTTTCAGGATTTGTGTCTTCGCATGTTATCTCAAGGATACGCGTATTTGAAGGATTGTTGATCGTAAACATTTTCTGAAGATCTTTGTAGGTCATCTCGTCTTCAAGACCTAAGTCTTCCAGCGTCTGTTTTAAAGGATCCGGCGACATGATGAGCGCCGAATAGTCTCCTGTAAGAGAACTTCCTATCTGAAGATCGGCCAGCGATGTGATAGTCGTTTCCTTTGTTAAAACAAGCATTCTCGCCGTAGATGTGTAGGTGGGCGTCATCGCGTATTTTGTCGCCGCGAATCCTATGCCTCCTCCGATCACTATGCACAGCACCACGATGTACCATCTCTTTAAAACCGCCTTAAACAGTTTTCCAAGATCGATCACATCCTCCTCCGGCTGCACCGCCTGCTGCTTTTGTTCCATTCTGACTTGTTCTTTCATTAAAATAATCTCCCCGGGTTATCTATAAATATTTTACAGGCGAATTCCTCGCCGTATTTTTTTTCTATATAATCAGCACACTCTCCTATGTGACTGGCTCTTTCCGTTATATTATGAACGTCCGATCCAATATAATCAACCAAATTATTTTTTAATAATTTTCCTGTAAGGCTCTTAAATCTGCGCCCATCCAGTCCTAATATGCTGTCAGCGTTGACCTGGATCTCAACTCCTATCTCCTTCAGTTCTTTTATAAAATCCAAATTTTCTGCAAGAGCAGGTATTCTTTCAACATGCGCGAGTACCGGCATATGCCCGGTGCTCATAATGGTGGAAATTCTCTCTTTTATAAAGCTTTTCGTGTGGCGTCCCGAAAACTCAAGCAGCACGGAATTTGTTCCTGCTATCGTCACATATCTTCTCTCTTTAAATATATTTTCGATATCCATAGACGCGTGAAGCTCGCATCCGAGGGCGAGGGTCAAATTGGGAAATCTGCTGCTAAGTTCAAGCGAAAGCATCTTGTATCGCGCGTAAATCCTGCTTTCAGGTTCCTCGAAAAGCCCTTTTCTGTAATGCGGTGTAAATAATATGTTTTCGACACCCATCGCCACTTCCTGCTCTATAATCGCGATCGACTCTTCCATAGAACCTGATCCGTCGTCAACCTGCGGAAGTATATGGGTATGAATATCATAATATCCTGTCATTATCTTTTCCTTTTATGTTTTCTTTTTATGCATGAAGACTCAGACTTTTTATTCTTTACATTCAAGAAAATCCAACCCGTTATATCAGCACGTATTAACGAGTTGGATTCTTTCTTGATTATACTTCTTAAACTTTACACTGATTATTTAGTGTTTTTCTTTTTAGCTCCTGCAACAACAACGATAGCGCAAGCTCCTGCTAATACTCCGAATAAAGCTGCGTTTGAGCTCATTCCTGTAGCCGGTGATTTTGTTCCGTCAGCATCTGTGCCTGCTGCTGCTTTCTCGCCGACAACGCAGATAGGTGAAAGGCTGTCTAATGTAAATGTGATTGTGTTAGCGATTTCGCCTTTAGCTGCTTCAACAACTTCCCAAGCGTTGTTTGTCATATCATAGTGGATAACATAGATTGATGAATATGAATCGAATACAGGGTTGTGTAATACAACGTTGTATTTTCCGTTTTCATCAGGAGTACCTGTTACGTCAACAAAGCCTGTGATGCTTTCTTTGCCTGCTAAAACATCAGCAAATTCAGCTCCTGCTCCGGCTGCGAACTCTTCGATAGTCATTTCGCCGGCGTTAACTTTGTCGATGATGTCAGCAACTTCCGGCTGCTCTGCTTTGAGAGTGTCGTAAGCTTCGTTTCCTGCTGCCATGTCAGATACTGTGTATCCTTCTGATGTAGTTGATGTTCCTGTTGAAGCACTTGGTGCTGCAAATGCTGTCGTCACTGTACCGATCACTACGCCGAGTGAAAGGACAAGCGCTAATAATTTTTTCTTCATGTCTTTACTTTCTCCTTTATAGCTATAATTTTGAAGTATACTTATTTGTATTATGAACCTGTCCTCATAATATTTCAATACCTTTTTAAAAAAAATTACACGTATATTTGATAATTTTTCGTAAAACTTTTGTAAAATTTGCCCATACATACGATTCAGAGCCCGGATTTATAAAAAAACCGGGCTCTGAAATGAGTTTCAATCTTGAAAATTAAGGATTATAACGTTTAAGATTCATCAATAGTTTTCTTTTCTTACTTCAAAATAAGACTGAGGATGATTACATACAGGACATACGTCAGGAGCTTCCGTTCCTACTACGACATGACCGCAGTTGCGGCACTCCCAAACTGTAACGCCGCTCTTTTTAAATACTTCTTTAGCTTCTACATTGTGAAGAAGGGCGCGGTATCTTTCTTCATGCATTTTTTCAATCGCTGCTACGCCTCTGAACTGAGCTGCCAGCTCTGTGAAGCCTTCTTCTTCAGCTTCTCTTGCCATTCTGTCATACATATCTGTCCACTCAGCGTTTTCGCCTTCAGCCGCTTTTACAAGATTCTCCGCTGTAGTTCCGACCTCTCCGAGAGCCTTGAACCAGAGTTTCGCATGCTCTTTTTCATTGTCAGCCGTCTTAAGGAATAATTCGGCAATCTGCTCGTAACCTGCTTTTTTTGCTACAGAGGCAAAGTATGTATATTTGTTTCTCGCCTGGGATTCTCCAGCGAATGCCTCCCAAAGATTCTTTTCTGTTTTTGTTCCTGCGTATTTGTTTGCCATAATTTTATTCCTCCTTTTTTTTCTTAATTAATGGCAGCCGTGGTTTCCACAGCCATGTTCCCCGCATGTATGGCCATCTTCGTGCTGATGGTCGTGATGATCGCATTTAGCGTCGGGATCAAAATTTAAGTTTCCGTTTACAAAAGCTTCGACGGCCTTGTCAGCGTCTCCGGTGACGCCTCCATAGACCTCTATATTTTCCGCTGCAAGAGCGTTTCTGGCTCCGCCTCCGATGCCTCCGCATATAAGAGCGTCCGCGTTTAAAGCCTTTAAAACTCCGGCGAGAGCGCCGTGTCCGCTTCCGTTCGTATCGACAAGTTCCGAGTTGACGATTTTTTTGTCCTGCACATCATAGATCTTGAATGTTTCGGTATGGCCGAAATGCTGGAAAATCTGTCCGTTTTCATATGTAACCGCAATTCTCATGATATCTTCTCCTTTTTTTATAGCATATTTTTTATAAAAATCCTGTTTATAACATCCGCCCTGGCCGCAATTGCTGTTCTTTCCGTCGCAGATCGTAAAATCTCCGCCTTCAATCTTTAAAGGGCGTCCTTCAGTGATAGCATCAGCCAGCTTTTTACGCGCGTTTTCATATATCCTCTGAACCGTTGTCCTGGAAATCTGCATAAATTCAGCGCACTGCTCCTGACTGTACTTTTCTTTGTCGAGAAGACGTATCGTTTCATACTCGTCTATATTCAGGTGAACGGGTTCCTTGCCTGATTCTTCCGAGGGCAGAAATTCCAATACCTCCGGAAAATGGCAGACTTTTCTGCATTTCGTTGGTCTTGGCATATTATCACCTCCATGAAGAACCTTTTCTTTATTCTACGATTATTATGGGCATATGTCAATAACACGATTGACACAAACGGTCATTTTTTTTATAATCAGAAAAGTAAACCTATTATTAATTTTTGGAATTCAACCTCCAAATTCATCATTATTTACGCGCAGGCGCGTCAGAAAAGAAAAATCATGAATTTTGAAAACTGCTTTCCCATATGGGATAAATTAACGGAAGACCAGAAAAGCCTCATAAAGAACTCTCTGGTCGAAAAACATATAGCGAAAAAGACAATAATACACAACGGCAGCAACGACTGCGCCGGACTTTTTCTGATAAAATCCGGACAGCTGCGCGCGTATATCACCTCCGACGAAGGACGCGAGATCACGCTGTACCGCCTGTTTGACTTTGACATCTGTCTTTTTTCGGCTTCCTGCATGCTGAACTCCATACAGTTCGATATCATAATCGAATCAGAAAAAGACACTGATCTTTGGATGATACCTGCGGATATTTATAAAAAAGTTATGGAAGAGTCGGCCGCGGCAGCAAATTATACGAACGAGCTCATGGCTTCGCGTTTCTCCGACGTCATGTGGCTCATAGAGCAGATCATGTGGAAGAGTCTCGATAAACGCGTAGCCGGCTTTCTTTTAGAGGAATCAGCTCTCAATGACACAAAAGAGCTGAAAATCACCCACGAACAGATAGCCAATCATCTCGGCACCCACCGCGAAGTAATTACAAGAATGCTTCGCTATATGCAAAACGAAGGCCTTGTCAGACTTTCACGCGGAACAGTGGCCATACTTGACGAGCATGGCCTTGAATCTCTCAGGGACTCATAACGCGCAATCAATATTCCACATTGCCCGAATAAGAAGCGATGCCGCCGATATCGTTTACATTCGTATATCCCATGCGCTTTAAGAGGCCGCACGCCTGGCTGCTTCTGGCTCCCGAATAGCAATATACATATAAAGGAGTGTTTATATCTTTAACTTTCGAAGATATCTTTTCTATCGTCTGAAGCGGTATGTTCACGCTTTTTGGAATATGACCCTCTGCATACTCCTGCGCCGTTCTTACGTCCAGCAGAACGGCGCCTTTTACTGAGTTGAACTCCTCTACTCCCTGATCTATATCCTTTTTCTTAAATATATCAAAAATACCCATCTGAATTCTCCTTACAGCAGCGCGAGTATATCTTCTTTCGGTCTGGCTCCCACCGCCTGATTAGCAACTTTTCCGTTCTTTATAACGACAAGAGTAGGAATGCTTGTAACGCCGAATAAAGAAGCGAGGTCATTTTCCTCATCCACATTTATTTTTCCGACTTTTATATCAGCTCTCTCATTCGCGATCTCATCTATAATCGGGCTGACCATACGGCACGGGCCGCACCATGACGCCCAAAAATCCAAAAGCACAGGTTTGTCCGATTTCATCACTTCGTCCTGAAAATTGTTTATATTAATATTAATTACTGACATTTTTTTGTCCTCCTTATTGCCTTTAGTGATTTAAATATATCAGATCGTCTTCAGAAATTCCGTGATAAAATCACATACTGCTTTTGATGTGCCGTCTTTTCTCATGAATCAAGCGGCAGCGTAACAGTAAAAGTGCTTCCCAGGCCTTCTATACTTTCAACAGAAACAGTGCCCTTGTGCAGCTTGGCTATCCAACGCACCATCGACAGTCCAAGGCCGCTGGAATCGCCGCTCCTTGATGAATCTCCCCTGTAAAAACGCTCCCAGATATGTTCGATCTGATCCTGCGCAATTCCGATACCTGTATCAGTAACTTTCAGCACCGCCGTATTTTCCTGACGGCTAAGCGAAACCTCTATCCGTCCGCCCGGGCGGTTATATCGTATGGCGTTTGTGATCAGATTCATCAGAAGACGAATAAGCAGCGTCTCGTCGCCGTTTACATACAGCTCCGGCTCCAGATTCCACGAAAGAGAAATCCCTTCTTTTTTGGCCTGTTCCTCCATATCCATGCACACTGCTTCCCACATTTCGCCCAGTTCAAGCCTCTCAAGGCGCGGCTTAAAGGTTCCGTTCTCCCCTTTAGCCAAAAGCAGAAGCTGTGAAACAACGGAAGACATATGAGCGCACTGCTGCAAAATCGATTTAACAGCCTCCGTTTTTTCATCGCACCCGGTCTGCGGCAGAAGCGCGTATTCGCACTGGGACCGTATAACGGCCAGCGGGGTTTTCAGCTCGTGGGAGACGTCAGACGTAAACTGCCGTTCTCTTTCAAACGAACGCTGCAGCCTTGAAAGCATACCGTTAAGAGTAACTTCCAGATGCTTCAGTTCGTCTTCTCCTTCTGAAAGCGGGATTCTCTGGGACAGATCAGCCCCTGTGAAAATGGCGTCGGCTGTTTTTGCCATCTGCTCCACCGGAAGAAACGCTCTTCTTGTTATTCTCCATCCGCCCCAGGCCGCCGCAAGAGCCACAGCAGGCAATACTATGAGAAAGACAAGCCACAGCTGACCTGAAACACGTCCTGCGTCAGTGAGGGAACACAGTCCCCTGACCCAAAATCCTGTCGAATCCTCTGTCGCGTAAAGATCGTATACAAGCCAGCTTCCGCCGTTCTGATTGACAGTTTTCATCGTCTGATCTTCAAGAATAGCGTCTACCTGTACGCCAAGATTTACCTTTGGCGCTATCAGATACCCCTGTTCGTCATAGATAAAAAGCGAAACTCCGCTGCGGTAAAAATCCAGTTTGTCAGTTTCTGCCTCTCCATAGTGAAAACGGACTTCTCCTACCATATCGGTAACGGAATTTATCAGTTCTTCTTTAAGCTGCTGTCTTGACATGCTTCGTGTCGCTAAAAACAGCACGCCGGCGGTAAGCAGCAGAAGCGCTACAATAAAAGAAGTATACCAGAGCGTAACCCTGACTTTGATAGACCTGCGTTTCATGTATCCTCCTTGAGCGTATATCCCGCTCCTCTTACAGTATGTATGAGTTTAACCTCAAAGGGATCGTCTATCTTTTTTCGCAGATAGCGGATATAGACGTCCACTATATTGCTTCCTCCTTCAAAGCCGTAATCCCACACCTGATTTTCCAGCTGCGAGCGGGAAAGAACGGCTCCCTTATGGCGCATCAATGATTCGAGCAGTGAAAACTCTCTGCTTGATAAATCAATCTCTTTGCCGCCCCTGGTTACTCTACGCTTAGAAAGTTCCATAGTGAGGTCGGCAGCTTTCAGCGTATCGCTTTTTTCGCTTGAATTGCGCCTTAAAAGAGCGCGTATTCTGGCGGTGAGTTCCGAAAAATCAAAGGGCTTCGTGAGATAATCATCAGCTCCGGCGTCAAGTCCCGCCACGCGATCCGTCACGGCGTCCCTCGCGGTAAGCAGAAGCACCGGCACCGGATTATTTTGCGCCCTTAATTTGCGCAGCACCGTCAGTCCGTCCACTTTCGGCATCATAATATCAAGTATGACAAGGTCATAATCGGCACTTTTAAGAAAGTCGAGAGCCTCCTGCCCATCTTCGCAACCGTCGACTCCGAATCCCTCAGCGCGCAGCCTCTTTACAGTAACATCTCTAAGATCATGATTGTCTTCCGCAAATAAAATACGCACTTTTTTCCCTCCTTATTAAAATCCCATCGATTTCTTTTTATATATCAAATTTAAAATTTTTTCTGCTTTAATGTTATTTTAATTTTCATACCATAAACTAAAAGCATAAACAAAGAAAACCATCTCATATAAAATCCCTTTTGCGGGTAACACAATAAATGTATAGGAGGATCTTAACATGAAAAAGATAATTGTAACAGCTATTTTAGGAGCTATGGTTCTTGCCGGATGCGCTCAGCCTGATAACGGAAAAATGGTTCAGCCGATACAGTCAGATTCGATCTCAGAAAACAAAACCTCAGAAAGCGCTTCTCTGCCTTCATCTGATGACGACGCGCAAAATAACACGCAAAATAACACATCGGATCAAAGCGCTTCGGCAAACAGCGCCGTTCAGGAAAACACTTCGGCAAACAACGCCGCATCAAATAACACCGGCAGCAATGCTTCATCAGCACAAAACGGCAGCGAACAGGGAAACGGAGCTCAAAACAACGGATATCAAAATAACGCAGCTCAAAACAGCTCCCCATCTGACATAGTAACAGGCGTCCTTGAAACTGACGAAAACAATTACTACAGCTACAAAGCCCAGATAGAAGCTCTTGATATAGACACAGACAATCTGGAAGCCCAGTACCGCATCGGCCAGATAGACCGCGATACTTTCAGAACACAGAAGCAGGAGCTTAACCGCCAGGAAAACCAGCTCGAGTGTTACGAAGAATGGCTGGAGGAGAGCATAGAGCTGAACTACAGGGCAAACCGCACTCTTCCTGAAGGAACTCCTGACGAGCTGCTCGCTCAGAAACGTGATCTTGAAACGGACGACGCCGCTCTTGAAATAGAAGAAGACACTCTGAAATTGCAGTATCGAAACGGCGAGATAAGCCGCGAAGATTTTATATCAAAAATGACAGACGTCATCAGACGTGAAGACGCCCTTGACCGCCAGGACGAAGATATCGAAGACGCTCTTGAGCTCATGGGATGGGATGATTAATAAAACTGCTATTTACTAAAATAACCCGGCAGGCGCATTCACGCTCCTGCCGGGTAGTTTATTTAATCAGATTGTTTTGATCAGTTTTTGTATATCAGCCTTCGATAGCTATATATTTGTTCTGCTCTATCTGCTGCTGATCTTTCTTAGGTATGATCAGTGTAAGTATACCGTGTTCAAATTTAGCTTTAATATCATTTACGCTGTAGTTTTCTCCTACATAGAAGCTTCTCTGGCATGAGCCCGCGTATCTCTCACGTCTGATATAGTTACCTTTCTTCTGCTCCTGCGCATTTTCGGCCTCGTCTTTGTCAAGACCTTTAGCGGCGCTGATCGTCAGATATCCGTTTTCAAGCGAAACATTTACTTCATCTTTCTTGAATCCCGGAAGATCGATGATCATTTCATATTCTGAATCATTTTCCTTGATATCAGTATTCATTACGTTTTTAGCTCTGTGTCCGTAAAGCTTTTTCTCCACATCCTTAAAGTCTTTGTCAAATCCAAACCACGGATCCTGATAGAAACGATCAAATAAATCAAAGTTATCATTGAATAAACTAGGCATCAACATAAGTCATCCTTCCTTTCTATTAACAGGTATTTAATCAACCTTGTCTGCATGATACTTTGAACCAGGAATGTTTAGGAACTTTTTATCTTTATCTGTTCCCTTTCTTTTGTTCTAACTATGTTATAGTCCTGTTGTTAGCACTTGTCAAGGGTGAGTGCTAATATTTTTTGTGAACTTTTTGTGTCCT
>CASEDW010000029.1 GCA_949286775.1 uncultured Eubacteriales bacterium
AATGTAGTAGACGAACTGTGATTTCATATTGAGGTCAAATATTTTTTGGCCTCAATATTTTACTCTGTTTTTATTAATCATTAAGGGGGAAAATTAAAGATGAAAAGTGTTGGAAGAAGAGGCTTTCGCGCTGTATTGATCATGTGTATCATTACATTTGTGATCGGCCTTTTCACGGCCGTAATGCGCCCTGTTTCGGCTGAGGAAACTAATGAGCCGGCAGTTGCGGCTGAAGAAACAGAAAAAGGAGTGCTCGATCTGACTGATCCCGACGCGGCTTTGGAATATGTTGAAGGATATGCCGACAATCTGACGGCGGATCCTGATTTTGAAACTAATGTGGATATAGCCATCGACACGGTGAGACAGGATGTAGGAGCGTACGCCACATGGCTTTCGCTTCTTGCGCCTATAGTTGCCATAGCCCTTGCGCTTATAACAAAGGAAGTTTATTCTTCACTTATTGTCGGAATTATCGTAGGCGGAATTATCTATGCCGGAGGCAATTTTGAGGGAACCCTTACGCATGTCGTAATTAACGGATTCGTCGCCAATGTCGCCGATCCGTACAATATGGGAATTCTTTTCTTCCTTGTTCTTCTCGGCACGCTTGTAGCGATGATGAACAAGGCGGGAGGCTCGGCAGCCTTCGGAAGATGGGCTTCTACCCATATAAAGACAAGGGTCGGAGCGCAGCTGGCTACGATAGCTCTCGGAATTCTTATTTTCATAGACGACTATTTTAACTGTCTTACGGTAGGTTCCGTTATGAGACCTATAACCGACAGCCATCACATTTCGCGCGCTAAGCTGGCGTATCTTATAGACGCTACGGCGGCTCCCGTATGCATTATCGCGCCTATTTCTTCATGGGCGGCTGCTGTCGCCGGATTTGCCAACGCTGCCGGAGCCGAAAACGGAATAGCTCTATTTATCAGCGCCATTCCATATAACTTTTACGCGCTTCTGACGATTGTTATGATGATATTCCTTGCGGTGACAAATCTGGATTACGGTCCTATGAAACAGCATGAGACTAATGCGGTTGAGAAAAACGATCTTTTTACATCGGGAACGAAACAGGTGATATCTCAGATGAAAGCCAATCCGAAGGGAAAAGTATCAGACCTTGTACTGCCTATCATCGTACTTATTATCGCGTGTGTAATCGGAATGATCTATTCGGGAGGATTTTTCAGCGGAACTGATTTCGTAACGGCATTTTCAAACAGCGACGCTTCCGTCGGACTTGCGATAGGAGCTTTTGTCGCGATTGTTATCGCTGTTATTTATTATCTGATCAGAAGAGTAGTATCTTTCCAGGATCTTATGGCGTCGCTTCCTGAAGGATTCAGTGCGATGGTTCCTGCGATTATTATTCTTTCCTGCGCATGGACTCTTAAAGCGATGACTGATTCCCTTGGAGCCAGAGTATTCATTTCACAGCTTGTAGAAGGCAGCGCGGCGGAATTTCAGATGCTCCTTCCGGCCATTATATTCCTTATCGCTGTCGGCCTTTCGTTCGCTACAGGAACATCATGGGGAACTTTCGGAATTCTTATACCAATAGTGCTCAGCGTGTTCCCGGCAGGAGAACCTATTATCATCGTAGCCGTATCGGCATGTATGGCGGGAGCTGTCTGCGGCGATCATTGCTCGCCTATTTCAGATACTACGATCATGTCGTCGGCGGGAGCGCAGTGCGATCATATGAATCACGTATCGACTCAGCTTCCATACGCTATGACGGTGGCGGCAGTATCGGCTGTAAGTTATGTGATCGCGGGTATTGTCTGCAACTGGATGATAGTTCTGCCAATTGCGGTAGCGCTTATGATAATAACGCTTCTTATAGTTAAGAAAATCACGACAAAATAAATTCCTGGATGATTCAAACCTCCCGGCCGTTAAAAGGCATGGGAGGTTTTTGCGCGATGCGCTTGGCAAGCATCCGCCGTGCCTGCGCGAGTGGATATTTGCCGGGTAACGGTCAACGAGCGGCAAAAAATCCGACAAATTTTATCGGATTTTTGTTGACTTTAGAATTTTCAGGTGATATTATTCAGGAAGAAATAAATCCGAGTGATTTAGTCGGAATTAAACGTGCTGAAGTGTTCGGGAGGTTGAAATGAAATTATCGACGAAGGGCAGATACGGTCTGCGGGCGATCATTGACCTTGCCCTTAACAGTGAAAACGAGGCTGTTTCCATACAGAGTATTTCACAGCGGCAGGGAATATCGGAACCTTATCTTGAACAGCTTATGCGTCCCTTGAAAAAAGCGGGACTGATAAATTCGGTCAGAGGAGCCGGCGGAGGCTATGTGATGGCAAAAGATCCGAGACAGATTTCAGTCGGCGACGTCTTAAGAGCTTTAGAGGGAGATCTGAATCCTGTCTCCTGCGGAGCCGTGAACGGCGAGAACAAATGCGACGGAGCGGACAGCTGCGTTACAAAATATGTATGGAAAAAAATGAACGACGCCATACAAAACGCGGTAGACTCAATAATGCTGCAGGAACTGATAGAGCAGGGAAAAGCAGGCTGTCATACAGGTGAAGTTGTACGGTCGTGCGAACAGAAGCAGACCTGAAAAATATATAAATAATAATGATTGGAGATAAAACGATGATTTACTTAGATAATGCGGCGACAACAAAAACAGCGCCATCAGTAGTCGAAGCAATGCTTCCGTATTTTTCGGAACTATACGGAAATCCGTCAAGTATATATACTCTTGCTCAGAAGAGCAAAGAAGCTATTGATAAAGGACGTGAGCAGATCGCCGAGGTGCTTGGAACAAAGGCTGAAAATATATATTTTACGGCTGGCGGCAGCGAAGCCGACAACTGGGCTTTAAAGGCGACATTTGAATATTTTAAAGGAAAAGGAAATCATATAATCACGACAAAGATAGAGCACCATGCTATTTTGCACACATGCGAATATCTTGAAAAGCTTGGCGCGAGAATCACATATCTTGATGTCGATAAAGACGGAATAGTAGATATTGAAGAACTGAAAGCGGCTATTACGCCGGAAACTATCCTGATTTCAGTAATGTTCGCGAACAACGAGATAGGTTCAATTCAGCCTATTAAAGAAATCGGGGAAATCGCGAAAGCAAACAACATTCTCTTCCACACTGACGCGGTGCAGGCTTTCGGACAGCTTCCGATAAATGTTGATGAATTAAATATCGACATGCTCAGCTCGAGCGGACACAAAATCAACGGACCTAAGGGAATAGGATTTCTGTACATCAGAAAAGGAGTTAAGATACGTTCGTTCATCCATGGAGGAGCTCAGGAAAGAAAGAGAAGAGCAGGAACTGAAAATGTTCCGGGCATTGTCGGATACGGCGCCGCAGCCAAGCTTGCGAACAGCACCATGAAGGAGAGAACTTCAAAAGAAATAGAATTAAGGGATTATCTGATCGGACGTGTATTAAACGAAATACCGCAGACAAAATTAAACGGTCATCCCGAAAAGAGACTTCCGAACAACGCGAATTTCAGCTTTGAATTTGTCGAGGGAGAATCGCTTCTGATGATGCTCGATATGAAAGGCATCTGCGCTTCAAGCGGTTCGGCGTGCACGTCAGGCTCTCTTGATCCGTCGCATGTACTTCTGGCGATCGGACTTCCTCACGAGATAGCGCACGGCTCACTGAGACTTACTTTAAGCGATGAAACGACCAAGGAAGATATTGATTTTGTAGTCGATTCATTGAAAGAAATAATTGCAAATCTCCGCTCGATGAGCCCTCTTTATGAGGATTTCAAAGCAGGAAAGAAAAAATCAATTATAGATACACAGTTCAAATAAGAAACATTAAATAGAATAAAAAATACAGAAAAGGCAGGAAAAATTATGTACAGCGAAAAAGTTATTGATCATTTTCAGCATCCGAGAAATGTTGGTGAAATAGAGAACGCCAGCGGCGTTGGAACAGTAGGAAACGCAAAATGCGGAGACATCATGAGAATTTATCTTGATATCGATGACAATCAGATAATCCGCGACTGCAAATTCAAGACATTCGGATGTGGAGCGGCGGTAGCTACAAGCAGCATGGCGACAGAGCTTGTAAAAGGAAAAAGCGTCAATGAGGCGCTTCAGATCACAAACAAAGCGGTTATGGAAGCTCTTGACGGTCTTCCACCTGTAAAAGTACACTGCTCGCTTTTGGCGGAAGAAGCCATTCATGCAGCTCTTTGGGATTACGCCCAGAAAAAAGGAATAAAAATAGAAGGCCTTGAAAAACCAAAAACTGATATAGGCGAAGAAGAGGAGAACGAGGACTACTGATTATGAAGGGAAAAGTAGTCGTTGGCATGTCGGGAGGCGTCGATTCCTCTGTCGCCGCATATCTTCTCAAAGAACAGGGATACGACGTCATAGGCGTCACGATGCGCATGTGGAATGACAAGGAAGAAGGTTGCGGCGGATTTTCGGCCGTGGACGACGCGAAAAAAGTCGCCGAGTCCCTTGACATACCATATTATGTGATGGATTTTAGCGAAGCTTTCAAAAAGCATGTCATGGATTATTTCGCAAAGGAATATCTTCACGCGAGAACTCCAAATCCATGTATAGTCTGCAACCGTTACGTAAAATGGGAAGCTCTTTTAGAAAGAAGCAGAGAATTCGGAGCTGATTACATAGCGACGGGTCATTACGCCCGGATAAAAAGGTTGGAAAACGACAGATTCGCTATCTACAATTCGGCGACAGCCGCAAAGGATCAGACGTACGCGCTCTATATGCTGACACAGGATCAGCTGGCCCGTACCATAATGCCGGTCGGCGCATATGAAAAATCAAAGATCAGAGAAATAGCCGAAAAAGCAGGAATTCCTGTCGCGCACAAAAGCGACAGCCAGGAAATCTGCTTTGTGCCGGACAATGATTATGTATCTTTTATAAAAAGATATACCGGAGTTCAGATGCCAAAGGGCAATTTCGTAGATACAGACGGAAATGTGCTGGGGCAGCATCAGGGACTCTTAAACTATACGATAGGCCAGAGAAGAGGGCTCAACCTTCCGATGGGACACAGGGTGTTTGTAAAGGCGTTAAGGCCTGATACGAATGAAGTAGTGATCGCCGAAAACGAAGATATGTTTACATCTGAAGTTAAATGCACCAGTATTTCTTTTATGGGAACGGCGGATTTTAACGACGGCGACGAGTTTGTAGGAAAGATACGCTACGGGCATAAAGGGACGCTCTGCAGGATATACAAAACAGGTGATGACGAGATAACGGCGCGTTTTTTGGAGCCGGTAAGGGCGGCGACGCCGGGACAGGCGCTCGTTTTATATAAGGATGATTATGTTGCGCTTGGAGGTACGATAAAATGATACCTGACAGACATCTGCATACATGGTTTTCCGAGGATTCAAACGAAGATCCGGAAAACTGTATCCGCAAAGCCATAAGTCTCGATATGAAAGACATTTGGTTTACTGATCATTATGATATAGATTTTCCGGGCGGCGCGTTTTCATTTGACGCCGACAGATATTTTAAGGAGCTTTCCGCATTAAAGGAAAAATACCGGGAAAAAATATCGGTTCACATAGGCGTGGAGCTGGGACTGAAAAAAGATATAAATGACAAGATTCAGGCGCTTATAAATAAATATCCCTTTGAATACAAAATCGGCTCAGTTCATCTTATGGACGACAAGGATCCGTACGAAAGAGAAAAATTTGATATGACTGACAGAGAGTTTTATCGCAGATATTTTCAGACGGCGCTCGAGTGTCTTGAAAACTGCACGGGATTTGATACGTTCGGTCATATCGACTATGTGGTTCGCTACGGATATGAAAAAGACAAGGCGTATTCATATGAAGAAAACGCTGATATAATCGACAGGATACTTAAGCATCTTATCGAAAATGATATAGCGCTTGAAGTCAATACGGCAGGCCTTAGAAAAGGACTTAAGTATCCGCATCCCTATCCAAAGGTGCTTAAAAGATATAAAGAGCTCGGAGGAGAGAAGATAGTAATGGGATCTGACGCTCACACGGCTAAGGATATAGGCGCTGATTTTGACAGTACATTGACATATTTATATGATTTAGGTTTTGAACATATATAATTCGTATGACAAATGAATAACTTTAGATATAATGTATAATTATTTTTTGTTTTGATTGATAAATTTTTTTCAATCTATATATTGAGTTTTGTTGAAATCTAAAGTATTATGAATGATGCTGAGGTATGGTATATACAAAAAATAAATTAATTTGGGAGGCAAATTAAAATGTCAGTAAGAGTAGCAATTAACGGATTTGGACGTATTGGTAGACTTGCTTTCAGACAGATGTTTGGAGCTGAGGGATATGAGGTAGTAGCAATCAACGACCTTACATCTCCTAAGATGCTTGCTCATCTTCTGAAATATGATTCATCACAGGGAAGATACGCTCTTGCAGATACAGTATCAGCAGGAGAGGATTCTATCACAGTAGATGGAAAGACAATCAAAATTTACGCAGAGGCGAACGCTGAAAACCTTCCTTGGGGAGAGCTTAAAGTAGACGTTGTTCTTGAGTGTACAGGTTTCTATACATCAAAAGCAAAAGCTGAAGCTCATATCAAAGCAGGCGCAAGAAAAGTTGTTATTTCTGCTCCGGCAGGAAACGATCTTCCTACAATCGTTTACAATGTAAACCACACAACACTTAAACCGGAAGATACAGTTATTTCAGCTGCTTCTTGCACAACAAACTGCCTTGCTCCTATGGCTAAAGCGCTTAACGAGCTTGCTCCTATCAAATCAGGTATCATGCAGACAATCCACGCTTACACAGGCGATCAGATGACACTTGACGGACCACAGAGAAAAGGCGATCTCAGAAGATCACGTGCTGCTGCTATCAACATCGTTCCTAACAGCACAGGCGCTGCAAAAGCTATCGGTCTTGTTATTCCTGAACTCAACGGAAAACTTATCGGCGCTGCTCAGCGTGTTCCTGTTCCAACAGGTTCAACAACAATTCTTACATGCGTATGCGAAGGCAACGTAACAGTTGACGAAGTAAACGCTAAGATGAAAGCTTCTGTAACAGAGTCTTACGGATACAATGATGAAGAGATCGTATCATCAGATATCATCGGAATGAGATATGGTTCACTCTTTGACGCAACTCAGACAATGGTTGTTCCGCTTGATAACGGCACAACAGAAGTTCAGGTTGTTTCATGGTATGACAATGAGAACTCATACACAAGCCAGATGGTTAGAACAATCAAATACTTCTCAGAGTTAGCATAAACCCAGTTAATTTTAGGATCAAAAAAGGTCCGGTCTGATTGGACCGCGACCTTTTTTTTACAAAAAAAACCAAAAGGAGAAAACCAATATGGGATTAAATAAAAAATCAGTAGATGATCTTCAGAACCTCAAGGGAAGACGTGTGCTTGTTCGCTGCGACTTCAACGTTCCTCTTAAAGACGGAGTTATCACAGACGACACACGTATCAAAGCAGCCCTCCCAACTATCAATAAACTTCTTTCAGAGGGAGCAAAAGTAATCCTTTGCTCACATCTCGGAAAAGTAAAAAACGGACCGAACGAGAAAGAATCTCTTGCGCCGGTTGCTGTAAGACTTGCTGAGAAACTCGGAAGACCTGTTAACTTTGTAGCTGATTATCATGTAACAGGCGAAGCTGCTACAAAAGCGGTTAACGAAATGAAAGACGGCGACGTAGTTCTTCTTCAGAATACGCGTTTCCGCGGCGAAGAAGAGACAAAGAACGGAGAAGAGTTCTCTAAAGAGCTTGCTGATCTTGCTGACGATTATGTATGCGACGCTTTCGGATCTTCACACAGAGCTCACGCTTCAGTTGCGGGCGTTACAAAATTCATCTCCGCAAAAGGCGGAAGCAATGTGGTTGGATATCTTATGCAGAAAGAGATCGCTTTCCTTGGAAACGCTGTAGAAAATCCTGTACGTCCGTTCGTAGCAATCCTTGGCGGAGCTAAAGTTGCGGATAAACTCAACGTTATAAATAACCTCCTCGAAAAATGCGATACTCTTATCATCGGCGGAGGTATGGCTTATACATTCCTCAAAGCGCAGGGCAAAGAGATCGGAAAATCTATGCTCGATGAGTCAAAGATCGATTACTGCAAAGAGATGATGGAAAAAGCTGAAAAACTTGGCAAGAAACTTCTTCTTCCTATCGATACAACGGTAGCAGCTGAATTCCCTGATCCTATTGACGCTGAGATTGAAGTTGAAGTTGTTCCTTCAGACGCTATTCCTGCTGACAAAGAAGGCCTTGATATCGGTACTGCAACAGCTAAACTCTATGCTGACGCTGTTAAAGAAGCTAAGACAGTTGTATGGAACGGACCTATGGGCGTATTTGAGAATCCTACGCTGGCAGCAGGAACACTTGCGGTAGCAAAAGCGATGGCGGAAACAGACGCTACTACTATCATCGGCGGCGGCGATTCAGCGGCAGCTGTAAATCAGATGGGACTCGCTGACAAGATGAGCCACATTTCAACAGGCGGCGGCGCTTCTCTTGAATTTCTTGAAGGAAAAGTACTTCCGGGCGTTGCGGCAGCGGATGATAAATAATTAAGATATACATTGAATTAAATTGTTTTTTAGTGTTATTATTAACTAATAAATATATTTGGAGGGAATTATGGCAAGAAGAAAAATTATCGCCGGCAACTGGAAAATGAATATGACTCCGTCAGAGGCAGTTGCTCTTTGCGAAACATTAAAACCA
>CASEDW010000030.1 GCA_949286775.1 uncultured Eubacteriales bacterium
CATTTTTTCCGCCCGCTCATAGGGAATAAAGCATACGTCCATTGAAGAAGCCATATTAAGCGCCTCTTTAAAGCTCACAGGTTCGTGTACCTTGGGCTCGATAAGCCGTTTTGACTGTTTAGCAGCCGCCTGTGATATGGCGTTCCATCTTGAAACCCTTGACACCGTTTTCTTCGCGTCGTTCATTTTCGCGATGCATCTTGACGATTCTACCGGAACTATTTCAAAAACGCCGAGCTCTACGGATTTCTGAATGATTAGTTCCATTTTTTCTTTTTTAGGAAGACACTGAAACAGCGTTATCCTGCACGGAAGCTCCTGGCCCGGCTTTTGAATATCCGTTATGATAACTTTTACATTGTCATCAGGAAAACTGTCGACTGTACATGTATATTCCCATTCATCGCCGCAGCTTAAGTAAACTTCTTCGCCCTTTTTAATGCGCAGAACGTTTCTTAAATGATGCGCGTCCGCTCCGGTGATAACTGCAGCTCCGTCGTGTATCTGAGATTTATTTACGAAGAATCTGTACATACTTTTCTCCTGATTATTTACGGGCTGTAATAGAAACCCATTCGCCCTGACGCGTGACTTCATCTATCTCAAAGCCCGCGTTTCTTAAAGCTTCTGCCACTTCCTGTTCTTTAATATCGAGAATACCTGATGTGATTATGATTCCGCCCTTTTTTAAGTGCTTTATTATCTGAGGCGCCAGCAAAACAAGCACATCGGCCAGTATATTTGCCGTTACTATATCGTATTTCTCATAGCCGGCTTTATCCTGCACATCTTTATCATCGATAATATTTCCAAGTATAAGTTTAAAGGATTCTTCCGGGATATCGTTTACTTCTTTGTTCTCTTTAACGGCGTTTATACAGCACGGATCAAGATCCGTTCCAAGAGCGCTTCCGGCTCCGAGTTTGATCCCGACAATGCTCAATATGCCGCTTCCGGTTCCCACGTCAAGGATATCGCATCCGTCAAAAACATGCTTTTTCAGCTGTCTTATGCAAAGCTGCGTCGTCTCATGCATTCCGGTTCCGAAAGCTGTGCCGGGATCAATATGAAGAACAAGCTTGTCTTCGTCTCCCGCCGGTACTTCTTCCCATGAAGGCACTATTAAAATATCGTCTACATAAAAATGATGGAAATACTCTTTCCAGTTGTTGATCCAGTCCTTATCCTCTGTCTGGGATTTCGTGATGATACATTCCCCGATATCCATGAACTGTCTCAATTCCTCAAGTTCGGCTTTCGCGGCCTCAATTATCGCCTCGTTGTCCTCTTCAGGCTCAAGATAAAAATGAAGATACGCTATGTTGTCGTCTTCTGAGAATTTAGGAGCTATATCGACAAACATCTGGCTCATCTCCTCTTCTGTGAGAGGCCTTTTATCTTCTATTTCAACACCCTGTATTCCTATATCGGCAAGAGTCGCTACGATAATATCCTCCGCGTCCGCCGTTGTCTTTAAAGTATATTTATTCCACTTCATTATCAGGCTCCTTCATCAGTCTTTGCTAAAAAAACCTTTTTTCTTTTTCGTTTCTTTGTGTTCTTTAGGAGCTTTTCCCTTCATGATGTCATCAAATTCCTTAAGCGCTTCTCTTGCCTCGTTTGAAAGTCTTGTAGGAACATCAATGATAAGCGTTACATAAAGATCGCCCTTGCTGTTCGCGTATCTGACGGAAGGCATTCCCTTTCCTCTGAGCCTGATCCTTGTATTTGTCTGTGTTCCCGGTTTTACCGTATAAAGAACATTTCCGTATGGAGTAGTGATTTCTACATCGCCGCCCAATGCCGCGTTCGCGAAAGAAATTTTCTTTATACTGTGCAGATCCATTCCGTCTCTTTCGTACATCGAACTCGGCTGTACCATAACTTCTACGAGAAGATCTCCTCTCGGGCCTCCGTTTATTCCCGGTTCGCCTTTTCCGCTTACACGGATGCTCTGGCCATTGTCGATACCTGCCGGAATGTCAACCTGGATTTTTGTTTTCTTTGATACATATCCCGTGCCCTGACAGTCGGTACATTTTTCTTTGACGTATTTGCCTGTTCCGCCGCACTGCGGACATGTAGTTACCTGTCTCATAGTACCGAAAATGGACTGCTGAACGCTCGTAACCTGTCCTGTACCGTTACATTTCGGACATGTTTCAGGAGATGTTCCCAGTTTTGCTCCCGTACCGTTACATGTGTGGCAAGTGTCTTTGAGATTAAGTTCAAGTTCCTTCTTTGTTCCGTTTACCGCGTCCTCAAATGAAATATGCACTCTCGCGCGCAGGTTAGCGCCTTTAGAAGGAGCATTTGAAGCGCGTCCTCTCGAATGGCTCCTGCCGCCGAAAAGATCGCCGAATATATCTCCAAAATCGAAACTTCCGAAATCAAAACCTCCAAATCCGCCGAATCCTCCGTCGGAAGCTCCGCCGCCTCCGTTTTGAAACGCGGCATGACCGAACTGGTCGTACATTTTTCTCTTCTCGGGATCGCTGAGTACCGCATAAGCTTCCGAAGCTTCTTTAAACTTAGCTTCAGCTTCCTTGTCTCCCGGATTTGTATCAGGATGATATTTCTTTGCCAATTTACGATAGGCTTTCTTTAATGTGGCATCATCAGCGCTTCTGTCTACCCCGAGCACCTCATAATAGTCTTTCTTTTCTTCTGCCATCGCTTTTTTCCTTCCAATAAATCATATTTATGATGTTGAGGTCAAAAGGTATTTTGACCTTATGATACTACGGATTTCTCCGTGCTATGCACTCCCGAAATCCTTAACCGCCTAAAGGGACTGGCGCGAAACGTCAGTCCCTTGACTCATTAATCAAAGCTTATTAAAGCTCTTTGTAATCGGCATCAACTACATCATCATCCGCGCCGCCGTTTGATGTTCCCTGATTCGATCCTGCCTGAGAACCGGCCTGTGATCCTGCCTGACCTCCTGCCTGGTGCTGAACCGACTCATACATCTTTGTAAAGAGTGTATTCGCGCTCTGGAGAAGTTTTTCTTTTCCTGCTTTAATCTCTTCAACCTGATCGTCAGTCATGCTGTC
>CASEDW010000031.1 GCA_949286775.1 uncultured Eubacteriales bacterium
ATGCATCATATGATATCGGGAATAAGGCGGCGATTGAGATGCTCGATAGCATATATGTCTTTTTATAAGACTGATAATTTTTGTAATTTAACGTCGATATAACAAATGATAAAAGCATTTTATGCAGTTTTTCTAAGATATACAGAGAAGAAATATATAAACCCGATGCTCATATTTTTCTGAACTTTGAGGATATTAAAGGAACCTTTGGATATTGTTCCGATGAAGCGGCTCTTGAAATAAAAAAACAGACTGAAAAATACGCTCCCGCAGGCGTCAGATTTTTAGACAACGGAAATTATCATTATATTTCAAAGCTTATGATTGAAAAGATAGAACATGACTTTGAATTAGTTGTGTTTGACAATCATACGGATGCGCAGCCGCCATGCCTCGCTCCGATTTTATCCTGCGGAAGCTGGATAAGGGACAGTCTCAACGATAAAAGCATAGCTTTAAGAAAAGTTTATCTGATAGGACCTAAAAAAGAGGATTATAAAAAAATCGATGAACAATTAAAAGAAAGAATTGTATTTATCGACAGGGAGGATGCGTTGTGTCCTGAGAAATCCTTTCGTGATATAGCTGATCAGATAGGAAAACTGCCCCTTTATATTTCAATAGATAAAGATATATTGTCGAAAGATGAGATCAGAACAAACTGGGATCAGGGTTTGATGAGATTTAATACGCTTTGCGACTGGATAAAACTTATAAAAGACAGATCGGATGTGATCGGCGCGGATATATGCGGTGAACCCGGTATAAATGAAAGCAAAGCCCAAAAGATAAAATCCGCCCTGATAAATATAAAATTAGAAAAACTGTTTTATAAAAAGTAAAAAAGGATACGGCTTCTAATGATGAATTACTTCATTTTATAAAGCCGTATCCTTAAATTTTTTATTTTAAACTCTTGATTTTTACGATTGCTTTTTCTGTACCAGTACGCAAAAGCGAGACAACCCGGGTGAAAAACCTGAACAACGGATCAGTTATAATCGTAAATATAACGAATATCATGATACATCTTGCTGACATTCCGGTGATGGCGAACATATGGCTGAATACCGTTGAGCCGAGAAGAAGTCCGGCAATACAAACTACCAATATAAGCCATTTGAAGACGTCCATAGGTTTACATATCTGATAGATGATCATAAATCCGACTATCGAAAGAAGGAACGTCGAAGCAGTCGATATATCTACCGAGTTTATATTAAACACCTGACCGAAAATTACGATTCCCGCCACAAGACAGGCGTCGGTAAGTCCTCCGGGCAGCGCCTTTAACAGGATATTCGTCATGAAATGACCTTTTATCTTGTTTGTATCAGGAATCTGCGAAAGCAGGAATCCCGGAACGCCTATCGTAAACATACTGATAAGAGTAAGCTGCGACGGTTCAAGTGGATAACTGATGCTGAAGGCGATTGAGAAAATTGACATCAGCAGCGAGAATATGTTCTTTACGAGGAAAAGAGATCCGGATCTCTCGAGGTTGTTTACTACCTGGCGTCCCTCCATAACCACATCGGGCATTCTCGCGAAATCAGATTCGAGCAGAACAAGCTGTGAAGCCTGGCATGCCGCGTCGGAGCCTGAAGCCATGGCTACGGAACAGTCGGCGTCTTTAAGAGCGAGAACGTCGTTTACTCCGTCGCCTGTCATCGCAACAGTATTTCCTGTTTCTTTAAGGCCTTTTACAAACATTCTTTTCTGCTCCGGCGTAACTCGTCCGAAAACAGAGTATTTATTTATTGCTTCTTTTATTTCTTCAAATGTTCCAAGGGTGCTGGCGTCGATATAGTCTTCGGCGTTTTCGATGCCGGCTTCCTGAGCTATATGAGAAACAGTAACCGGATTATCGCCTGAAATAACTTTTATCTTTACGCCGTTGTTTCTGAAGAACTTAAATGTCTCAGGCGCGTCTTTTCTGATCGGATTTGAAAGAAGCACGAGAGCAAGCGGCATAACGTCTGAGGTAAGGGCTCCGCCTGAAAGTTCTCCGTGATAAATTCCGAATACGAGCACACGGTATCCGATTGAAGAGTACTTTTCTATTTCGTCACGGTAGTCCGCGAATTTTGCACGAAGCACAAATTCGGGAGCGCCTAGAACATATGACGTATCGCCAAATGCGGCGGCGCTGTATTTGTGCGCCGAAGAAAAGGGGAGAACAGTTTTCGCCCGAAGACCCGACGTCGTTTTATAGCGGTCTTTTAAAGCCGCCATTGTAATGTTGTCTTTTGACATGCAGTAGGCGAAATCGCCGAGGAGTTCTTCGATCTGTCCGTGTATTTCAGGGTCGTAATCTCTTAGAGTAACAGTATCCTGAACGGCCATGGTGTTTTCTGTTATGGTTCCTGTTTTGTCTACGCAAAGCACGTCTACGCGGGCAAGGGTTTCTATACATCTCATATCATGCACAAGAACTTTTTTAGCGGCAAGACGCATTGTGCTTACTGCAAGGGTAATGCTTACAAGAAGATACATGCCCTCGGGAACCATACCTATTACTGCGGCGACCATCGACTGGACGCTGTCTTTTAAAGGCGCGGCATTCCATACATACTGCTGAACAAGCAGAATGATGCCTATCGGTATTATCATAAATCCGATGATTTTGACAAGTCTGTTGATAGAACGTATCATTTCAGACTGTTCGCCCTCTTTTGAAGCCTTTGCTTCAAGGGTGAGTTTTGAAATATAGGAATCGGGACCGACCTTTTCAAGGCGCGCTTTGCATGAACCTGATACGATAAAGCTTCCCGACATTAAAGTGTCTCCGGGGCGTTTTATAATCTCGTCCGATTCACCGGTAAGAAGCGCTTCGTTGACGGAAACTTCTCCAACTACAACGGTGGCGTCGGCGCAAATCTGATTTCCGGGTTCAAAAACGACTATATCGTCAAGTACGAGACGTTCGGCATGAACTGATTTGATCTTTCCGTCTCTTATTACTTTTGTTTTCGGAGCGCTGAGCATCGTAAGTTTTTCAAGAGTACGCTTAGCGTTTAATTCCTGTACGATACCGATCAAAGCGTTCGCGACGATTACGACCATAAACGTAAGATCCTTAAAGGAACCGACAAGAATCAGTAAAACGGCAAAAATGACAAATATCATATTGAAATATGTCAGTGTGTTGCCTTTGATGATCTCTTTTGTCGATTTGAACGAAGCTTCGACAGGGCGGTTGTCCCATCCGGCGGCTCTGTATGCGTGAACCTGCTTTGTGCTGAGGCCGTATTGCGTATCTGCGTTTATGCGGTCGATCGGATGGCGTACAAATTCATTTTCGATTTGTTTTTTCTTTTTTAGCATAAAATATATTTAAATCTCCCGAATGTGATGTATAAATATAATGATACCAGAGTAAAAAGGTGTAAGTTACATGAGTTTGCTCATAAGTGGGTGAAAGGCCTTGAGACCTGCCACAATAAATAATATATCATAAAAATTCCAATTCAGTCCAGCCGTTGAATGCCATTAATATCAGCTTCGGATACCATAGAATAATTAGTATGATATATGACATATCCCGGTTTGGCGGCATTTGGCTTTTTGATGTTTTTGCGGAGAGTATAATCTATCTCGACCTTTTTTGAATCTTTTCCCTTTGAAAAATAAGCGGCGAGTCTGCCGGCTTCTTCAAAAGTTGAGTCAGGCATTTCTTTATCCGTAGAACGGACGACTACGTGGGATCCCGGAAATCCTTTTGAATGAAACCACCAGTCCCTGTTCATAGGGGTTGAAAAAGTCAGTTCGTCGTTTTGGATATTGTTCTTTCCTACAAACATGTGATAGCCGTCTGAAGATAAAAAGTGCATCGGTTTCGATCTGTTCTGTCTGCGTTCTTTTTTCTGAGTGCGCTTTTTGATGAAACCTGTCTCTTTGAGCTCGTCTGAAATTTGAACAAGGTCGATTTCTTCCGTGGCTATCTCGAGAGCGTTCTGAACGCTTTCAAGATATTCGATATCCTCGGTAGTTTCCTGTATCTGAGTTGTAACCGCTTCATATGTGCGTTTCTGCTTATTGTACTTTTCAAAATATCGCTGTGCGTTTTCGAGCGGCGTCAGGGTCTTATCAAGAGGAATCGTCACTTCTTCGCCGGTATAATAATTTATCGTTTTAAGTTTGTCGGCTCCGGGCTCAAGATCATAACCGTAAGTATTTATCAGTTCGCCGTATATTTTATATTTTTCCCGTTTTTCCGTATCTTTCAGCTGTTTTTTCTGAAGCTGAAGCTTTTTAACGTTTCTCTCTAAATAGGTAGAAACTATTTTGCGCAGGTCAGTGGATTTCTGACGTATCCTCGAGATAACATTTTTTTCAGAATAAAAAGCTCTCAAAAGTTCCGACACTGAACTGTAGGCCTGCTGTCTTGAATTCTCATATACATAAGATTTAAAGACGGAAAAATCGATGGGCTTGTCGTTTTCGTAATAAACCGCCGGGTGATAGTCCGCGTTTTTTATCTCTTCCATAAATCTTGAAAAAGTGTGATATATATGAGCCTTCACCGCGTCTGAACATTCGGGGGCAAAAGCATCGCCCGAAACTGACGCGCGGAAGCATATTTCCTCCGAGGCCATAGGCGAAAAGCCTGTCAGCGACGTATAAATGGCTTTTGAAAGAGCGCAGTTTTTTGAGAAGATTTCACTGTAAAATTCTTCTTCGGTAATCGTAAAGGGATCCGATTTTTCCTGTGTCTGAGGAATAAAGTACTCGCGTCCCGGCAGTACTTCACGAACCGAACTCATATTCGCGCTGACATGACGTATTGAATCGAGTATCATGTCTTTTTCGTCAGTAAATATGATGTTGCTGTGCTTACCCATCAGTTCTACTATGAGTTTTTTCTGGCATATGTCGCCGAGCTCGTTTCTGTGCTCTATCAAAAATATCAGAACTCGCTCTAAAGAAGGCTGTATGATATCTGTGATATGGCCGCTGCCTATATGCTTGCGAAGAAGCATACAGAAATTAGGCGCTGTCATAGGCGCCTGTTTGTTTTTATCCGTAAAATATAAAAGAGGAAGAGAAGGATTAGCCGATATTGAAAGTCTGTATTGATTTTTCCCTGATTTAACTGTCAGAAGAAGCTCGTCTTTTTCCGGCTGCGCGATCTTCGTAATATATCCTCCCGCAATCGTGTCGTTAAGTTCTTTTTTCAAACCTGAAATGGTGATTCCGTCTAATGCCATATATTTTCTCCATGGTAATATTTAGAGGGTAATTATATACCTTTTTTCACTAAATTTAAATAGATA
>CASEDW010000032.1 GCA_949286775.1 uncultured Eubacteriales bacterium
ACGAATGTGTTCAAAATGCACTTTTTTGTATATTGTAGTCGAGATCGACTCGCCCTTTTTGTGCATTTAGCACAGTATTACTCTGATTTAACAAACTCAGCAGCTGACTCGCCTGCCATACGTCCTGTATTAACTGCAAAGCCCATACTGTTACCCGGAAGAGTGAAGTTGTAGCTGTCGCCGTAAATAGTATTGGCGTCAGTTCCCGCTGAATACAGACCCTCGATAGGCATCATATCGTTGTCAAGAACCTCGCAGTATCTGTTGATACGTACTCCACCGATAGTTCCATATGCTCCGAGATAAAATTTACCGCAGATATATCCGCCTTTTCCTGTAATAGGTTTGAGGAATTTGCGGGCTTTGTGGAACTTGGTATCAAGACCGTTTTCACACATCTCGTTGTACTCATCGATAGTATACTGAAGAACTTCAGGATCTATTCCGATCTTTTCGGCAAGTCCCGCTACAGTAGTATCTTCCGCATATCCTTCGTATCCCTGCTCTACTGCTTTCTTAGCGACTTCTTCAAACTCGAAGAATACCGCTCCGGGATGAACGAGATCTACGATTCCAGGGCCGTTTTTCTGGTAATCTCTAAGGATTCCTCTGTCCATGATGCAGTATCCGTAATTACCCGGCTGAAGCGCAAGGGCGTTTCCTGTAAATGTCGTATTGCCCATATCGCCCTCATCCATGAAACGCTCACCAAACTGGTTGATTAAGAGGTTCGGCTGACGAAGAACTCCGTCAAGGACGCCCCATGTAGCGTTGTCAGGAATCTGGTATATAGCTTCTATATTAAGACCGAATTTCTGAGCTCCGGCTTTCCACATCATCTTAAGTCCGTCGCCCTGAAGTCCCGGCATCTTGAACGGGAAGAAGTCCTCTTCAAGATGAAGTCCGAACTCTTCGGCTACCATCTCTTTGTTTCCGATAAATCCGCCTGTAGCTACGATAACTGCTTTAGCTCTGATCTCGAGCTGTGTTCCGTCAGATGCGATAGCGTAGCATCCTACAACTTTGCCGTCTTCAACGATTAAGTCTGTTCCCGCTGTTTCCATAAGGAACTCTGTTCCCTGCTCTTTAGCTTTTTCAGCAAGGATTCTTGCCATCTTTCCTGCCGCGCGAGGTCCGATAACTCCGTTGTCGCTCTTTACGATATGCCATGTAGCCTCAGATTCTTTAAAGTAACGGAAAGCTCCGAAGAACTCAACTCCCATTTTCTGAAGCCACTCGATTGTATCGGCGCTCTTGTGGAAATAAGCTGACACAAGATCCTCGTCTACTCTGTAGTGAGTATATTCCATATGTTTTTTAAGAGCGTATTCAACTGAGATGTCGTTGAAATTCTCTTTCTGGATCTTTGTTCCGATTCCAAGAGGTCCCATACCCATATTGGCAGCGCCGCCTATAGCGTTCGCTTTATCGAGAAGTATTGTTCTGACTCCGCTTTCGCCTGCCGCTACAGCCGCCGCAAGTCCTGCAGGTCCGCCGGCAATGATGACGATATCAGTTTCCATCTTTTTCACTGGTCCGTTCTTCCTTTCTACCTGAACTGCCTGAGCAGTTTCTTTTTTCGTTTCAGCAGCCTTTGTGATCGGTTTAGCCATTCTCGCCTTGCGTTTAAGTTTAGCGAGCTCTTTAGGATCCATCGCCGGTCTGCTTGATTTTTTAGCGTTTTCAGCAAGAGGAACTCCCTCAAGTCTTACCTGTTTCTGCTCGACTTTTGTGCCTCCGGCAGCTTTAAAGATAGCGCCTGCCTCGCATACGTCGACGCATTTTCCGCAGTGAGTACATCCGAATTTATCAATAACAGACGTATATCCCTGCTTAAATTCGATGGCGTCAACAGGACAAATTTCAGCGCATTTCCCGGAGCCTTTACATTTTTCGCTGTCGATATAATAATTTGAATACGCTCCACAGTTTCCTGTACGGCATATTCTCTTATTTACATGCTCGTCAACTTCTTCCTCGAAATTATCCAGAAGAGTTTCAGCGGGATACGCCGCGTTTTTGCCGAGCGTACAGTTATTGAGAAATGACATAGACTCTGTGAGTTCTCTTACAAGCGCCATGTCAGCTTTTGTCGCGCGTCCGATCTGAGCGTCTTTAAATATGCTCTCAAGCTGGAAAAGTCCTTCACGGCAGAATGTACACTTTCCGCAGCTGTCTTTGCGAAGATCGTTTAAAGCGCTGACAGCGTTCTGTATCATACAGCTTCCGTCTTTCATCGGATGGATGACGCCGCTTCCGAAAATAAAGTTCGGATTTATCTGGCCGTCAAGAATCTCCGTATTGTAAAAACGGTTTCCTATCAGATAGGCAGGAGCTTTTGTTTTGATCACTGATACCCATGGAGTTCCAAACGGCACTTCAACCGGTTCGCCTTCTTCTTCGCACACGACAACTCCTGTCGTTTCGCCAGTGAGTTTATCGGCGCATGCCGCAAGATACGCCGGATGAACGAATATCGCGTCTTTGTAATCTCTTACATTTATAAAATCATCCGTTTCGATTGAAATATCTTCGCATACAGCTTCAAGAGCCTTTTTCTGCGCCTCGCTTCTGACAACGGCAGCGATATTTTTCGCCCCGATGATTTTCGCCGCTGCTTTCGCTCCGGCAACTACGCCTTCGGCGTTTTTCTCAAACAGAATGCCGAGCATTCCGTCGCGGTCTTCATTCTTAAGAGCTATGACAAGCGTTTCAACGTCGTCTTCTGTCTCCAGCGGAGATACCACATCGTCATAATTTTTAACTGTCTTTAATTCTTCAAGAAGGTTTTCTCTGGAAAGATCAGCTGCTTTTGATAAAGCGTTTACGTTTTTATTAAGCATTTGCCTTCTCCTCCTTATCAGAAAAATCACTCCATATTCTCGCAGGAGTAATGGTAAATCTCAGATCGCACTGCAGACAACGTTCGCTCTCGCCGCAGATATCAGCGTCGCAGATGCCTTTGCTGATCTCACGCATATCATGATCTCTCTGAGCAACAGGCAGAAACTGCTCTTCTTTTCTTTCGAGTCTTGAGAAACCTTCGATTTTTCCGATATTCTTTTCAACATAAGGTTCTTCGTAAAGAACTTCGGAAATATCTCCGTCTCCTCCGAGATATTTATCGATCTGTGAAGCAGCGTCTCTTCCTGCTGCCACAGCCATGATAACAGTTTTTGTTCCGTATACGGCGTCGCCGCATGCAAATACGCCTTCAACGCTTGTAGCGGCTCCGTCGACAGTGGCGATAGAGTTCGCTCTGCCTCTTTCAAGACCGCAATCTTCAGGAAGGTTAGTTCTCTGACCGGTAGCAAAAATAACTATATCGCTGTCTATATGATGCTCTGAACCTTCTTCTTTTTCAGTAACGGCTCTTCTGTTTTCATCAAAATAAAATCTCAGAACATTCATAAAATCAACGCCGGTTACATTTCCGTTCTCGTCGCCTGTAATGCGCTCAAAGCTCTGAGCAGGATGAACAAAGATTCCTTCTTCCTGTGCCTGCTCGATCTCTTCATCGTCGGCAGTCATGACCTCGCGGGCTTCAAGACATGCAAGATGTATCTCTTTTGCTCCGAGTCTCTTTGCCGAACGGGCGCAGTCAAACGCAACGTTGCCGCCGCCGAGTACTATTACTCTTTTGCCTTCAATTCCTGTATCGAGACCCATAGCAGCGTCTCTTAAGAAATCAGTATTTATCTTAACTCCGTCAAGGTCATTTCCCGGTATCGGAAGTCTTACTCCTGCGTGAGTTCCGACAGCCACAAGAACAGCGTCGTATTCGCCTACAAGATCAACAGGTCTGTCAACTTTGCAGTTTGTTTCAATCTTAACGCCGAACTCTTCAAGATATGAAGATTCTCTGTCGATAACGTCGTCAGGAAGTCTGTATACAGGTATTCCGTATCTCATCTGACCGCCTGTCTTAGGATACATTTCCTTTACAATTACGTCATGACCCTGTTTAGCAAGATAAAGAGCCGCAGTCATTCCGGCAGGACCTGCTCCGATAACGGCTACTTTCTTTCCTGTGGCAGGAAGTCTCTTGCTGTTCGCAAGCCAGAGTTTATTGTTATCGTGTTCCGCTGCGTAACGTTTGATATTTCTGATCGAAATCGGCTCGTTTACTTCGCCGCGGCGGCATTTAGCCTCGCATACATGGGAGCATACCCTTCCGAGCGATTCAGGGAACGGAAGTTTCTCATGTATAACGGCTGTAGCCTCTGCGTATTTGCCCTCTTTAACGAGACGTATATATCTCGGAATATCAGTATGAACAGGGCATTCGCTCTTGCACGGAATAAGTGTGTCCTTTTTCTCGATCGGCGTATAATTCATAGCGTCCATGATCGAACCTGTAGGACAAACCTCAGCGCACGCTCCGCAGAAACGGCAGTCTTCATCTTTAAGAAGTTTCTTATGAATAGTTCCCACATATGTTTCAAGTTCGTCTTTCTGATATGTGAGTACATTTACGCCTCTCATGTCTTTACATGCCCTTACGCATCTGCCGCAGAGAACGCAGCGCAGCATGTCGTGAATGATAAGCGGATTTTCTTTTTTCGGAATAGCTTTAGCGCGCATTCTCATACGCGTAGGCGTTACTCCGAGATACTGTATAAGCGTCTGGAACTCGCAGCGTCCGTATTTAGGACATGTGGTACAGTCCTCAGGGTGAGCCGCGAGGATAAGTTCCATCGCAAGGTTTCTGTGTTTCTTTATTTCTTCATTATTTGTAACGATCTTAAGTCCGTCACGGGCTTTCATCGTACATGACGGAACTATATCTCTCTTTCCCTCTTCCTGAACAAGGCAAAGTCTGCATGAACCAAGTTCCGGAAGGTCAGGATGGTGGCAGAGATGAGGAATATAAATTCCGTTGGAAAGAGCCGCCTCAAGCATACCCATTCCTTCTTCAACCTGTAATTCTTTTCCGTCAATCCAAACGGTTACAAGCTTGCTCATTGCGTTTCCTCCAAATTATTTTTTACCTACATTGATGTAGCGTTTTTTCTTCTCAGCGAGATCTTCAACCTGTTTCTGCGTCATAGCGCCGTGTCTGATCTCGTTTGAGTGCTCCCATTTTCCATCCATTTTCATTCTTGAGCGTTTGATCTCAGATGCCGGGAAGATTGTTTTGATCTTTCCGTCTTCGATCTCAAGCGTTCCGTAAATACCGCATACAGGACACTCTATCTTGTTTCCGTCGCCCGTAACAGTGATAACTTTCTGATGGCATACTGGACAAGCTCCCTGAGAGTCTCCGCGCCATGTGAGGTTTTCAACATCGCCTTTTTCCTCAAGTTCTGCCAAACCGGCAACGATGTTTTCACCCATCTTTTTAGCTCTCGCAATAGCGTCAGGACGTCCTATGCAGCTGTTGTATTCCATAGCTCCGTAGAAATTGTATTCGTCGATAACCTGAGTATTCATAGACATCGCAGCTTCCTGCATGATAGGAAGTCCGAAAGCAGTCCAGTTTTCAGTCATTGCTCCGCCTACTGAAATAAGAGCGCCGATTCTCGGTTTAAGAGCTCTCTTGTCAGGATATGTGGAAGGATCTCTTCCCTCTTTTTCACCCGCTTCGATCGCAGGCATAACAAATGTGATATCATGAGCAGGTCCTATACGGTCTACTACATTTTTGAACTGTCCGCTCGGAGAAACGCAGTAAACAGGCGCGCCGAAAATAACGGCGTCAGAAGACCAGATAGCCTCCTCAATAATATGGAAATCATCATCCTGGAAACAAGCTCCGTTTCCTGTGCATGATGCAAGCTGTCCAACGCATTTGCAGCATCCGCGGCACGGTTTGATATTGAGTTTTTCGCAGTTGATAAACTCGATTTCACATCCGGCCTCTTCGCAGGCAATAAGAGCTTCTTTGATAAGAATCTCTGTGTTGGACATATGTCTTCCAAATGATAATCCTACTACTTTTTTTCCCATTTTTATCTCCTCTACTTCTTTACTTTTTGAACATTTTTGTGTAAAATGTTACAGTATACAAATACATCAGACGATGTTTTGTATCTCATATACAGCATTTTACACAATATACTCTGATAAATAAATGACAAATAATATTTTTCTGTTTATTTCGGCTCTATATCGTGTAAATTTTCTATTATATATTTACAACACTTTTAACAAAAAACAGGTATTAATATGGTGAAAAGAGAAAAAAAGACGAGCGACAGAGCTCAGACAACAAGAAATCATATCATCAATTCATACTTAAAATTGATGCATCACAAATCCTGGAACAGGATAACAGTTAAAGAATTGTGCGAAGAGGCTTCCGTGACAAGAGGAACATTTTATCAGTATTTCGACAGCATTTCCGATCTCATGGAAACGATAGAAGAATCCACTCTTAAAGAAATACACTCTCTGTTCAATGCGGCAAGGCAGAATTTCAAACCGGCGAACGTGCTGTATACCTCCGACTTCGACCGCGATTTCAGTTCGGAAAAAGCGCCGTATACCGTAGCATGGTTTAAATACTGCGACGAAAACGAAATCAAAGTAACAGCCCTGTTCAACATTGAAAAAAGCGATCATGATTTTATCGATAAGGTTAAAGAGATTATTTTATCTCATCTGTCGTACTACGCCTCCATCGAAGGGCTGCCCGACGACGCCATCGGATATCAGCTGCTGTCAAATACAGCGGATGTATATATTTTTTCCATTTACACATGGTTCGAGAGAAAAGAAGCCGACCATATCACATATCAGGATATAGCTTCAATTGTAGACAGCATCAGAACAGGCGGCATATATATCGCCAGAAGAAACCGCCTCAAAGACTTATCAGGCAAATGATCACAGATCGCGATTAAATTAAAGACATTAAAACGGTTCTGAATTACTCAGAACCGTTTTTTATTTTCACTATGCCTTTTTGATTTATGTCAAAAATCAGAGATTACTCTTCAACAGGCGCTTCTTCTGTCTCTGACACTTCCTGCGCCTCAGCTTCTTCAGCTTCAGATACTTCCTCAGCTTTTGGCTCAAGGGCTTTCATGCTGAGAGATATTTTTTTGTCTTCTTCGTTAAAATCAACGACTTTAACAGTAACGATCTGTCCTACAGAAAATACGTCTGACGGTTTTTCAACACGCTCTCTTGAAATCTGAGAAACATGAAGCAGCGCGTCGATTCCCGGCTCAAGCTCTACGAAAGCTCCGAAGTCTGTCATTCTGGCTACACGGCCTTCGACAATGTTGCCGACAGCGTATTTTTCAGCTGCTGTAAGCCATGGGTTAGTATCTTCAAATTTGAGGCTGAGAGCGATCTTTTTGCCGTTAATATCTTTGATAAGAACTTTAATTCTGTCGCCTACTTTAAGGATCTGTTTAGGATTCTCAACTCTTCCCCATGACATCTCTGAAATATGAAGAAGACCGTCAGCTCCGCCAAGATCAATAAACGCTCCGAAGTCAGTAACATTTTTAACTGTTCCTTCTACAACGTCGCCGACATTTACGCGTGAAAGGAGTTCTTCCTGAGCTTTTTCTCTTTCAGCGGCTACTATCTGTTTGCGGTCGCCGATGATTCTTCTCTTTTTAGGCTCGAACTCGATAAGAACGAAGCTTATCTCCTGTCCCTCGAATTTCTTAAGGTCACGCTCGAATACGTCTGATACAAGGCTTGCAGGAATAAACACTCTCGCTCCTTCATATGAAACGCTGAGTCCTCCGTGAAGCGCCTTGTCAACAACGGCTGTGAGAACTTCTTTATTCTCATATGCTTCTTCAAGACGTTTGTTGCCGCGTTCAGCAGCAAGTTTTTTGTAGCTGAGGAGAACCTGTCCGTCGCCGTCGTTTACTTTAACAACTTTTACTTCCATTGTGTCGCCGACTTTTGCAACGTCGCAGAGATTTATGCTTAAATCGTTTGAATATTCCTGTTTTGTGAGGATACCGTCAGCTTTGTATCCGATATTCAGGATAATCTGATCTTCTTTAACATCGATTACAGATCCTTCAACTACCTCTCCGTTGTGAATTGTTTTGATGGATTCATCCAATAACTGTTCAAAACTCATTTCTGACATAATTTTGAACCTCCTCAATAATATTTTTTGGAGTAGATGCCCCTGCTGTAATACCTACATCACTAACCGATTGAAAAGGTTGCGTCTTCAGATCAACAATAGTTTCAATAAAGTAAGTACGCTTGCATCTGTTTTTACAGATATCATACAGTTTACGGGAATTCGAACTATGTCTGTCACCTATGACAATCATAGCATCTACTTTTTGCGCGATCTCGAGCGCTTCTGACTGTCTTTCTTCAGTCGCGCTGCAGACCGTACTACACACCTTGATATTATATGCCATTTGTTTAAATATTTCAACAAATTCTTTAAATTTTTGGTGGTTATATGTTGTCTGAGCCACGACTGTTATTTTTTCATCCGGCTCAAACTTAAGGCGTTTCGCTTCTTCAGGAGAATTTATTATATGATACGGCCCGTTGACCCATCCTTTGATCCCCTTAACCTCGGGATGATCAGGATCGCCGACTATTATTATGACCGCGCCTTCACTGCTGTCCTTTTCCACGATACGGTGGATTTTCGCGACGAAGGGGCATGTGGCGTCGACGCATACTATGCCTTCCCTGTTCAGCTTTTCGCGCATATTTTTTGAAACGCCGTGGGATCTTATTATAACCGTCCCCTCTTTTATATCTTCCAGCTCCTCTTCGGAATTTATGACTTTAACGCCTTTTTCAGCCAGATCCTTTACAACGATGGCGTTGTGAATTATCGGCCCTAAAGTATATACAGGAAGACGACTCTTTTCTATCTGTTCATAGACCGTATTTACAGCCTTGTTGACTCCAAAGCAAAATCCCGCCGAAGAAGCCACTGTAACATTCATCCTATACGCTCCTTTTGCAGTTTTACTATCTCCTCTACCACTTCATCGATCGTTTTATCAGAGGTATCGAGAAGAATCGCGTCGTCAGCCTGCTTAAGAGGCGAAACGCTTCTCGTCATATCCTGCTTGTCTCTGCCTCTTATCTCTTCCTCGATTTTCGCGATGTCGCATGTCTGTCCCTTTTCCTCAAGCTGAAGGAGTCTTCTCTTTGCCCTTACTGAAACGTCGGCAGTCAGAAAGATTTTAAGCTGCGCGTCAGGAAGCACCACAGTTCCAATGTCGCGTCCGTCCATTATCACATTTTTCGTTCCGGCAAGCCTTTGCTGAAGCTCCACCATTTTTTCGCGCACCTCCGGAAATCTGCTGACCTTCGAGGCGCTGTCTCCGGCTTCCTGGGTTCTTATAAGAGACGATACGTTTTCGCCGTTCAGGAAAATAACCTGTTCGCCGTTTTCGTATCCTATATTGATATCAGCTCTGCCGACTAATTCTTTGATTTTCTCATGACTTTCAGGCCATGCTCCGTTCCTGTCAAAAAACAGTCCTATGGCCCTGTACATAGCGCCCGTGTCTATATAAATGTATCCGAGTTTTTTTGCAGCTATCTTCGCGATAGTGCTTTTGCCCGCTCCCGCAGGCCCGTCTATAGCTATCTGAAAATTATTCATTTGTCTTTTCGCCTCCCGCGCTTAAAGCAAGCGCCGCTTTTTTTGCAGTCGCCCACGCAACCTGAAGATTATATCCGCCGGTATAGGCGTCCACATCCAGAACTTCGCCTATAAAATAAAGGGATTTTACATTTTTCGCTTCCATCGTCGATGGATCTATGTCTTTTACGTTTACGCCGCCCTGGGTTATGACAGCCTCAGAATACGGACGCAGGCCCGTTATCGTAAATTTAAAATGTTTTATAAGATTTACAAACTCGAGTCTCTCGCCTTTTTTTACCGCGTTTACCTGAGTATCAGGATCGATGCCGCCAAGCTCAAGCATGACAGGCAGAAGCTTCGCCGGAAACAGCGAAGATATGACATTCTTAAACTGCTTATTTTTGTTTTCCGAAAATTCTCTTAAAATTCTCGCGTCAAGCTGCTCGTGACTTAAGGCGGGTTTCAGATCTATATAAGCCTCCAGCGGCCCTTTTTCAAGTTTCTTTCCTATGACTGAACTTGCCGATATCACAAGGGGGCCGCTCACGCCGAAATGCGTAAAGAGCATCTCGCCGAAATCGCTGTAAAGTTCTTTTTTCCCCTGCTTTATCGAAAGCGTGACGTTCTTAAGGGAAAGCCCCTGAAGCTCTTTTACATAATCCTCTTCGCATACAAGAGGAACAAGAGCAGGTCTTGTGGAAGTGACCCTTATTCCCGCCTCTTTCGCGAATCTGTATCCGTCTCCGGTTGAACCGGTGTTTGGATACGACAGACCGCCGGTGGCGACGATTACGGCATCAGCGAACATTTCATCTCCGTTTGAAAGAACTATTCCCTTAGCCGCTCCCTCCTCTATGATAAGCTCTTTTACCTCAGTATTTAAATGCCATACAACATTATGGCTGCTCATCCTGTTTACAAGAGCTTTTATAATATCGGATGAATGATCTGACGCCGGAAACGCCCTCCTGCCTCTTTCGATCTTAGTTTTAACGCCGAGACTTTCGAAAAAATCAATCGCGTCCCTACTTGAAAAATCGCTGAAGGCGCTGTACATAAATCTGGGATTGGAAACCATATTATTTAAAAGCTCTTCATTGCCGCAGTCGTTTGTAAAATTGCATCTTCCCTTTCCTGTAATGAAAAGCTTTTTCCCGAATTTATCGTTTTTTTCAAAAATATGAATCTCAAAGTTCTCTTTTGCCGAAAAGACGGCTGCTGCCATTCCTGAAGCTCCGCCTCCGATTATGAACACTTTTTTCACTTGTCCTGACTGCTCCTCTTCATCCGAAACTCATTTAAAGGATCCATATCATCTCTGTTGTATACCTGATATTCTTCCCAGAGTTTTTCCATCTCCGAAAGAGAATCCATCACCTTATCTTTTCTCTCAAGGCAGATCGCGACGATAAGCGCGTTTATAACGCTGAGGGGCGCAACCAGAGAGTCCACAATGGAAGCCATGTCGCTCTTTGCCAAAAGGGTGCACGACGAATATAGATTGATAGGCGAATGCTGGCTGTCGGTGATCGTGATTATCTTCGCTTTTCTGTCGTTCGCGAATTCCATGGCTTTTAATGTACGCATCGAATATCTCGGAAAGCTAATTCCTATGACGACGTCCTGTTCGTTCAGATGTATCATCTGCTCAAATATCTCGCTGGCGTTGTTCGTTGAAATAACCCGCACATCTTCGAGTATCTGACTGAGATAATATCCGAGAAACGATGCCAGAGGCGAACAGCTTCTGATGCCTACTATATATATTCTTCTCGCGTCAAGAATGCTCTTTACCGATTCAACGAAGGATTCCTTGCTGCAGGTTTCAAGAGTATGTTTTATCTTTTCAATATCGGAAAGAAGAACTCTGTCAAGTATCTGATCCTCCGGGATATTGCTGTAGGCGACCTCCATACGCTGAACGGAATTCAATCTGTTTAGAACCATTTCTTCCAGCGCCTGTCTGAATTCAGGATAGCCTTCATATCCGAGTTCCACAGCAAAGCGCACCGTAGTCGATTCGCTTACGCCGACCTGTTTTCCCAGCTTTACAGCTGTCATAAATACGGCCTGTTCGTAATTCGAAAGTATATAATCGGCTATTTTTTTCTGTCCCTTGCTGAAGCTGTCGTAACTGTTCTGGATTTTCGCAAATAAGTTTTCCTTATTCATTATTTTTCCCCTGTAACTTACCTTTTCTTTTTATCCGTAAAATATAATATTTTGTTTAAAAAAGCGCATATTTTCTTTATATGAGCTGCTTTAATCTTTCCGTTTGTCCCCATCGCTATCTGTCTGAAAGGCGAATTCAGCAGCAGCTGAGGCATTTTATCCGGCGTAATGATGCCGCCGTTTATTTTGTTTCCCTTTTTCTCAAGAATCTTTATCACAGGTTTTATCAATTTATGCTTTTCGAGATCTTTGAGAGAAGAATTTACCGTAACTTCAGACTCCTCTTTTTTCATATAGGCAAAGTTTTCAGCTTTTTCAGAATTTCCAAGCTCAATCTTTATTTCGTATACATAATCTCTCTCAACAGAAAGCTCACAGTTCTCGATCATCTGTTCACAGTTTTTTCCTGCCGATATGATATAATCGCCCTTTTCAAAAATCATCGCTTTTTTCAAAGCGTCAAATTCCGAAATATACTGAGGATCTATCGTAAGAACCGCCGTGATGCTTTCGCCCTTTTTTAAATCAACCTTCGAAAATGCCGCAAGTTTTCTGTCTGAAGCGCTTTCTTTTTTCGCGATATATATCTGAACCACCTCTTTGGAATCGTAATTTCCGGTGTTTTCTATATCGCATGTAACTTCAATCTTTCCGTCTGCAAGCTTCGCCGTAAGATTGCTGTATTTAAACGTCGTATAGGAAAGTCCGTGGCCGAAGGGGTATGCCGTCTTTATGCCTTTGTTGTAATATCTGTATCCTATATCTGTCCCTTCCGAATAAACCGCAGCTTTTTCATATGAAGGATAAATTTCATAATTAGGCGTATCGGCAAGTCTTACCGGAAAGCTTTCGGAAAGTCTTCCCGAAGGGCTTACCTTTCCCGTTATTACATCTAACAGCGCGCTTCCGAAACAGCTTCCCGGAAGGTAGCACATCATAATGGCGTTTACTTCGTCTTTCCACAAAACCTCTACAGGCGCTCCCGCCTGAATAATCACGCTTATGTTTTTATTTCTTCGGGCAATGGCCCTGATAAGTCTGTTCTGATTGTCAGGAAGCTTCATATCCTCCTTGTCAAACCCTTCGGATTCCCAATCCTCAGGAACTCCGGCAAAGAAAAGTATCCTGTCGGCCTTTTTCGCAGCCTCGAGCGTTTTCAGATAACACTCGTCATTTTTATCCGGATCCTCGTCAAAGCCTTTTTCATATGTTATGTTGTCAAAATAATCTCTCAAATACATCCATGGCGTTTCGAGATGGGACAGTTTCACCTTGCTGCTTCCGGCTCCCTGAAATCTCGGTCTTTTGGCAAAACTTCCGACAACAAGTATATTCATGTCTTTTTCAAGAGGGAGATTTCCATCATTCTTTAAAAGCACAAATGAAGATTCCGCCGCTTTTTTCGCGATCTCAAGATGTTTATTTATATCAAACTCAAATCCCGGAATTCTTGACTTTTCGGTTCTTTCGGCAAGGCGAATGATATTATCAGCCGCCCTGTCAAGGTATTTTTCGTCGAGGCTTCCTGAAAGCACGCAGTCTTCGATATGCTTCTGATAGAAATTGACGGCTCCCGGCATGTCGACGTCAAGACCCGCTTCTATCGATTTTTCTATGTCATTTACCGCTCCCCAGTCTGATATAACCGCTCCGTCAAAGCCCCACTCTTCTCTCAGCACGTCGGTAATGAGCCATTTGTTCTCACAACAGTATGTGCCGTTTAATCTGTTGTAGGCTGCCATAATAGTCCAGGGCTTTCCTTCCTTTACGGCTATTTCAAAGCTTCTTAAGTAAATTTCGAACAGCGTTTTATCGTCGATCACTGAGTCGCTTTTACATCTTCTCGTTTCCTGATTGTTCGCGGCAAAGTGTTTCGGACACGCAGCAACGCCTGTGCTCTGAACTCCCTTTATAAAGGCCGCTCCCAGCTCTCCAGAAAGAACGGGATCTTCGCTTATATATTCGAAGTTTCTGCCGCACAGAGGACTCCTTTTTATATTTATTCCGGGTCCTAAAAGAACCGATATCCCTCGGCTTTTGCACTCTTCGCCCAGGGCTCTCCCGATCTCAAACATCTGATCCGTGTCAAAGCTGCATCCTCCCAGACAAAGCGCCGGATAGCATATGGAGGGTCTGTTGCCCATCCTGCACGTATATCCTTCATCTTTATACTGCTCTCTTATCCCGTTTGAAGCATCAGCAGTTTTAATCGCCGGAAGACCTGCTCTTTTTACATCTCCCATGCTCCAGAAAGAATTTCCGGCAGCTATATGGATTTTTTCTTTTAATGAAAGATCATCAGGTGAGATTTTCTTCATAACGCGCCTCCGAATATTTAAAAAGACCATTTTTGACAGTTTATCATCATCAACTTTCATTTGTCAATCTGAGATGGCTCTTATAGAGCCCTGCAAAGGCTCTTTCGAAGCCTTCATGACCTAAAATCTGATTGTCAAAAAATCTTTTCTATGATAGTATGAGCAAGATATGTCTATCACAATACAAGTCAGCTTCCTGACAAGAGGATTTTCAATGGAGAAATTATGGATATTTACAGTATAATAATAACCA
>CASEDW010000033.1 GCA_949286775.1 uncultured Eubacteriales bacterium
ATTTTCAGGGCCATAGATGAGCGCCGCGACACGGTTTCCCGTACCGTCTATATTTATAAGTTCTCCGTCAAGCGTTATGGCGTTTGTGCTCATCAGATAATAATCCGCCGTTAAAGCCTTATGATAAACTTCTTTAACTTCTTCAGGATCTTTGCATTTACTCCTGTCATACAGCGTAATGTTTTCATTTCCCTGAAGCCATGTCATTATGCCTGCTTCGTTTAAAGTCATGGAGCCTCCGAATGAAACCGTTGAACCATCCGGTATCATTTTTTCAATTTCCTTAAGCGCGTCTTTTGCTGTTTCGCAAAAGATACCGTCCATTCCTCTTCTTTTCAAAGCCTTAATTATTGTTTCAGCCTGCGTTTTATACGCCTCTTTTTTGGGTGTCATCATTTTATCTCCTCTTGCATATTTTTCTGTTTTTTGCTGTCTTTTTTCATCTCTCTGAGTTTCCTGAAAAATGAGCTCATCATTTCAGAACATTTTTCCTGTAATACGCCCTGTTCTATCTCTACTATGTGATTAAAACCGTCCATCTGCAAAATATTTATGACAGACCCGGCGCATCCCGCCTTTGGATTCATCGCCCCGATAACAACCTTATCTATCCTTGACTGTACAAGAGCTCCGGCGCACATCTGGCACGGCTCAAGCGTTACATACATCGTGCACCCTTCGAGTCTCCAGTCTCCTAAGTATCTGCTGGCTTTTTTTATAGCGTTCAGTTCCGCGTGGGACAGCGTATTGTGATCTGTATTTCTCCTGTTGTAACCTCTCGCTATTATTTTTCCATCATATACGATAACGCATCCTATAGGTACTTCCAGCAATGCCTCGGCTTTTTTCGCCTGGGTTATCGCCGCCGCCATAAATTTCTCATCTTCTGTATATTTTCGTGACATTTAATCCTCATCCAGTCTGTTTAATACTTCTCTTACTTCATCCGAAATACCGTCAAGGGCGCCGCTGCGGCTGCTTGAAGTTTTAGCCAGATACTCTTCATGAAGAGTCTTTCTGCTGTTTTCTATCTCCTCCAGAAGGCCTGCTGCCGACATTCTTACCGCTCCTTCGCCAAGTATGATCATCTGTTCAAGTCCATCGGAAGTCGCCACTGTAACATGATTGTTTTTGCCGATGTCATGAACTGTTTTTTCGATATATTGATCCGCCGTTTCAGACTCTTTTGTATATACCACATATATGTTGTGATACCTGCTTACGGACTCTTTTCCTCCTGCGACTTTATACGCGTCGAACACAAGTATCAGATCGCCGCCTTGCATTCCATGATATCCGCTCAATATGTCGATAAGCTTATCTCTTGCCGCGCCTATATCATTTTTCGCAAGATCCTTAAGTTCCTCCCACGCGAAAATTATATTATATCCGTCTACGAGAAGATATTCTTTACCCGGTTTAAGCTTCTTTGAAGGTTTATGTTTTACCGGTGCGAAAATATCGGTGTTTTTTCCTGATCTCTTCCATCCCGGTCTTGACGCCGGTTCGCCTTTTGAGCCGTATGTCCTGTTAAAAATCTCCTGAAGCTCTTTTTCAGCCGCAACGATTCTGGCTCCTTTTTCTTTAAAGGTCAGATTGTTTTTTGACTCTTCTCTTTTCCTCTTTACCTCGGTTATGTCATATCCATCTTCCTCAACATATTCGTCGCTGTCAGGCGCATCATAACCTGCATTACTTTCCGTATGCATTTTTTCTTTAACAGAAAACCATGGAACGATAACGCCTGCCCCGTGGGAACAAAATACCGATGAACTCGGATTGTCGACGTCTCTGTCCGGATCGTATCCTATATTTTCTATAACCTCAGAGGCGTTCGCGCATGCCTCATAGCCGTTGAAGCTGCAGCTGAGTCTTCCCTTTCCGGACGTATACAATGTCAGGCTTTCCTGATAATTTCCAAGAGCCGCTGCCGGCCCTCTTCCTTTTATGATACATTCTCCGTTTTCAATTTCAGGAGCTTCATTTACCGCTCCCATCTGATTGATGTCAAACAGCGCCCTTCCTAAGTTCGCTTCAGGAAGAGTAAGTACAAAATCGTAATAAGGCTCCAGAAGAACGCTGACATTTTCCATAAGTCCCTGTCTTACGGCACGAAATACTGCCTGTCTGAAATCACCCGGTTCCGTATGTTTTGTATGAGCTCTTCCTCCGAGAAGACTGATCCTGACATCGGTAAGTTCTGAATTTGTCAAAACGCCTGTGAGCGGTTTCTCATTTAAATGAGACATGATAAGTCTCTGCCAATGGGGATCAAGTTCATCTCTTGAACATCTGTTTTCAAACTGAACGCCGCTTCCTTTTGGCAGCGGTTCGATCAATACCCTGACTTCGGCATAATGCCTGAGCGGTTCGAAATGACCTGCGCCTTCGGTTGTTTTTGTCACTGTTTCCTTATAAATGATAGTCCGGCTGCCAAATCTTACCGAAAGAGAAAAACGCTCCTTCAACTGTCTTTTGAGTATTTCCATCTGAACCTGTCCCATTACCTGAACCAAAATGCGCCCTGTTTTTTCCGAAAGCTTTACATGCAGCTTTGGTTCTTCCTCTTCAATCTGTCTGAGGGCGTCAAGTACAGTTGTTGTAAGTACATCGGCGTCATACTCCAGTTCATATGTCAGAACCGGCTCGATCATCTGGGTTTTAAGCGGTATATCGTCTCCTAAAACATCGCCTGCCTTTATCGCACTCAATCCCGTAACAGCGCAAATGCATCCTGCAGGTACGCTCTGTTCCTGTGAAAAATTCAAGCCCGAATACAGCCTGATCTGATTTATTTTTTCTTCAACTATCTCGTCATTTTTCTTATACTGCACCGACTGCTTTACATTTAAGCTTCCGCCGGTCATTTTTATCCATGTCAGTCTTTCGCCTTTATTGCCGCGCGATATCTTATATACGCGGGCTGAAAACTTATCCTTTAAAGGAGCGCTTTTCATAAAGTCAGCCATGCCTTTTATCAGTATATCGACGCCTTCATTTTTCAGCGCCGAACCGAAATATACAGGATAAACCTCTCTTTTTTTAATGACTCCAGCTATATCATCCTGAGAAATATCATCCCCGCCAAGAAACTTTTCAAGAAGTTTTTCATCTGCAAGGGCTATCTCTTCTTTAAATGCTGCGCTTTTTGTATCTGAAAAGTCAACGCATGAATTTCCAAATTCTCTTTTGATTTCGTCAAGAAGGCTTTCTCTGTCAGCGCCGGGTCTGTCCATCTTGTTGACAAAAATAAACGCCGGAACATCATAATACCCTAAAAGTTTCCACAGAAGCTTAACCTGCGTCGTAACGCCCTCCTGAGCGCTTATCAGCAAAACGGCATAGTCAAGAACCCAGAGGGTACGTTCCATTTCAGGAGAAAGATCGGCATGACCCGGCGTATCGAGCAGCGTAATATTATTGTCGCCTATATTCATTCTTGCCGCTTTCGAATATACCGTAATGCCTCTTTCACGTTCAACAGGATCAGTATCGAGAAACGTATCCCCGTGGTCAACTCTCCCGAGTTTTCTTATAGCGCCGCTGTTATAAAGCAGACTTTCGGTAAGCGTCGTCTTGCCGGCGTCAACATGGGCCAACAGACCTGTCACAATATTCTTATTCATTTTCTGTTCGCCC
>CASEDW010000034.1 GCA_949286775.1 uncultured Eubacteriales bacterium
ACTATCAGAGCAAGCATAGGAATGTACCTCGTGTGCAAGGCGATTCACGAACAGACTGACGTCAGGGTTCTTCTGACGGGCGAGATATCAGATGAATTATTTGGATATAAATATACTGATTTCGCTCCGAGCGCAGCTGAATTTCAGAAGGAAGCGGCAAAGAGAATACGCGAAATTTATATGTACGATGTTTTAAGAGCGGACAGATGTATTTCGTCAAACTCGATTGAGGCGAGAGTTCCTTTTGGCGATCTTGATTTTGTCGAATATGTCATGAGCATCGATCCGGCTAAAAAAATGAATGTTTATAATAAGGGAAAATATCTGCTGCGTCATGCCTTTGAGGGCGATTATCTTCCTGAAAATATTCTGATGAGAGAAAAAGCAGCTTTTTCGGACGCTGTGGGACATTCGATGGTAGATCATTTAAAAGAATACGCAGAGAAGAAATACACAGACGCGGAATATGAAGAACTGAGAAAAAAATATGACTTCGCGACGCCGTTTACGAAGGAATCTCTGTTGTACAGGGAATTATTTGAAAAATATTATCCCGGTCAGGCCAAGATGGTCGTTGATTTCTGGATGCCTAACAAAAACTGGGAAGGATGCGATGTTAACGATCCGTCTGCGAGGGTTCTTTCAAACTACGGCGCGAGCGGAATGTAAATATATGGGTACGGTACAAAGAAGGAGAAAATTATGGTGAAATATGTATTTGTTACGGGAGGCATGGTTTCAGGACTTGGAAAAGGCATTACCGCGGCTTCTCTCGGCAGACTGCTTAAGGCAAGAGGGTACCATGTTACCATGCAGAAATTCGATCCATATATTAACGTTGATCCGGGTACTATGAACCCAATACAGCATGGAGAGGTATTTGTTACCGAGGACGGTACGGAAACTGATCTTGACCTTGGACATTATGAGAGATTTATCAACGAAAATCTGGATCAAAATTCAAATGTAACGACGGGAAAGATTTACTGGACCGTTATAAATAAAGAAAGACGCGGAGATTATGGCGGAGGCACTGTTCAGGTAATACCGCATATCACCAATGAGATCAAGGCGCGGTTTTATAAGGGAAAAGAAGGCGAAGATACTATTTCCATCATAGAGATAGGAGGAACCGTCGGAGATATAGAAAGCCAGCCGTTTCTTGAGGCGATAAGGCAGTTTCAGGCGGAAGTAGGAAGAGAAAACGCCGTCATCATACAGGTGACGCTGATACCTTATTTGAAGGCGTCGGGAGAAATGAAAACGAAACCGGCGCAGATGAGCGTAAAAACTCTTCAGAGCATGGGATTGTGGCCTGACATTTTAGTATGCCGGTCTGATTATCCTCTTGAAGAATCAATGAAAGAAAAACTTTCGCTGTTTTGCAGCATAAAAAAAGAACATATACTGCAAAATCTCGACGCTCAGTCCCTCTACGAAGTTCCACTTATGCTGGAAAAAGAAAAATTCGCGCAGGCGGTGTGCGATTGTCTGAAAATAGAATGTCCAGTGCCGGATCTTGATAAATGGCGCAATCTGGTGGAGGATTTTAAGAACCCCATTTCAAAAGTAAATATAGGAATTATCGGCAAATATATAGAACTTCATGACGCTTATCTTAGCGTTGTGGAGGCGTTAAAACATGGAGGAATAGCGCATCGCGCCGAAGTTGAAATCGTATGGATAGATTCGGAAACGGTGAATGATGAAAACGCCGCTCAAAAGTTCAAAGATCTTGATGCGATGATAGTTCCCGGAGGATTCGGCACCAGGGGTATCGAAGGAAAGATAGCGGCGGCAAAATACGCGAGAATAAATAAGCTGCCGTATCTTGGAATTTGTCTTGGCATGCAGGTGGCGATAATAGAGTTCGCAAGAGACGTATGCCATATCAAAGACGCGTCAAGCATAGAATTTGACCCCGGCACGTCTGATCCGGTGATAAGTTTTCTTCCGGGACAGGAAAACGTAAAAAATATCGGAGGAACTTTAAGGCTTGGAGCTTATCCGTGCAGACTTTCAAAGAATTCGCTTGCCCACAGATTATACGGGCAGGAAGACATAACGGAAAGACACAGGCACAGATATGAAGTGAACAATGACTACAGAAAAATTCTTGAAGAAAACGGAATGGTACTTTCAGGAATATCGCCGGACGGTCATATAGTTGAAATGATCGAGCTTAAAGATCATCCGTATTTTATAGCGACGCAGGCGCATCCTGAGTTTAAATCGAGGCCTGACGCGCCGCATCCGCTGTTTTCCGGTCTGGTTGAAGCAGCATTAAAACACAGGGAGGAAAGAAAACATGTGTCAGAAAACACTGTATGATAAAAGTTTTGAACATGATAATTGCGGTATCGGAGCAATTGTCAACATATATGGCAAGAAGAGCCATGCAGTAGTTGCCGACGCGCTCGGCATCGTTGAAAATCTTGAACACAGAGCCGGTAAAGACGCTGAGGGAAAGACAGGAGACGGAGTCGGCATTCTCACGCAGATTCCTCATAAATTCTTCAAAAAAATATGTCCGCCTTTAGGCATTGAAATAGGAGAAGAGAGAAGCTACGGCGTGGGTATGTTTTTCTTTCCTCAGAATGAACTTTCAAGAAGACAGGCGATGAAGATGTTCGAGATAATCGTCGAAAAAGAGGGACTTAAGTTTTTAGGATGGAGAAAAGTTCCGACTTTTGAAAATGTACTCGGACAGAAAGCTCTCGAAAGCTGCCCTGAAATATATCAGGCCTTTGTAAAACGTCCTGAAAATATCAAAGAAGACCTTGATTTCGACAGGAAATTATATATAGTACGCCGTGTCTTCGAACAGAGCAATGACAATACATACGTGCCTTCGCTGTCGGGCAGGACAATAGTATACAAAGGAATGTTTCTCGTTTCTCAGCTCAGGACGTTTTTCGCGGATCTTCAGGATAAGGATTATGAATCGGCGATAGCCCTTGTGCATTCGAGATTTTCTACAAATACGAATCCAAGCTGGTACAGAGCGCATCCTAACAGATTCGTCGTTCACAACGGAGAGATCAATACTATAAAGGGAAATGTCGATAAGATGTGCGCCCGCGAGGAAACTATCTCGACAACATGCTTTTCTGATGAAGACCTTACAAAGGTTCTTCCGATCATTTCGGCTGAGGGCTCCGATTCGGCGATGCTTGACAACGCTCTGGAATTCATGATTATGGGAGGAATGGATCCTGCTCTCGCGGCGATGGTTCTTATCCCTGAACCATGGGAGAACAATGACACGATTTCACAGGAAAAGAGAGACTTTTACCAGTATTACGCTACGATGATGGAGCCGTGGGACGGCCCGGCTTCGATCCTGTTTTCCGATGGAGACGTCATGGGAGCCATCCTTGATCGAAACGGACTCAGACCGTCGCGATATTATCTTTGCGACGACGGAAGACTTATACTTTCATCAGAGGTCGGAGTTTTAAAAATTGATGAATCACATATTTTGAAAAAAGAAAGACTTCATCCCGGAAAAATGCTTCTGGTGGATACTAAAAAGCAGGCCGTAATCTCAGATGAGGAGCTTAAAGAGAGGTATGCCAACAGGGAGCCTTACGGCGAATTGCTTGATTCCAATCTTTGCGAGCTCAAATCGCTTAAAATTCCAAATGAAAAAGTCGTTTCTTATACAACAGAAGAACTGGTGCGTCTGTTAAAAGCGTTCGGATATACATATGAAGACTACAGAGATCAGATAGAAAAGATGGCGTTAAACGGATCCGAGGCGATCGGTTCTATGGGTATTGATACGCCGCTGGCTGTAATGTCTCAGGAATATCAGCCGCTGTTTTATTATTTTAAACAGTTATTCGCCCAGGTTACAAATCCTCCTATTGACGCGGTAAGGGAAAAAATTGTAACGGCTACCACTGTTTACGCCGGAAAGAACGGAAATCTTTTATCTGAGAAGCCGGAAAACTGCAATGTCTTAAAAATTAAGAATCCTATTCTTTCGGATCTCGACCTTATGAAGATTGAACATGCGGATAAACCGGGATTAAAAGTAGAAAAGGTTTCGATGCTCTACTACAAGAGCACTCCGCTTGAAAGAGCCATAGATCATCTGTTTGTTGAAGTTGACAGGGCATATAAAAACGGCGCGAATATACTTATCCTGTCAGACAGAGGAGTCGATGAAAACCATGTGGCGATACCGTCACTGCTTTGCGTTGCGGCTGTGCATAATTATCTCGTTTCAACTAAAAAATGTATGGCGATGTCGCTGATCCTTGAGACGGGAGAACCCAGAGGAGTACATCACTTCGCGACGCTTTTAGGCTATGGCGCATGCGCTGTCAACCCTTATCTTGCTCACGCATCCATCAAGGAGCTTATAGATGAGGGCATTCTCGATAAAGATTACTACGCGGCAGTTGAGGACTATGACAAAGCCATTATATCGGGAATCGTAAAGATAGCTTCTAAAATGGGAATTTCTACTATCCAGTCTTATCAGGGCAGCAGAATCTTTGAAGCTGTAGGTATTTCAAAGAGCGTTATCGATAAATATTTCAGAGGAACTGTATCAAGGATCGGCGGAATCACTATTGAAGATATCGAAAAAAATACTGACAGGCAGCACACAAAGGCTTTTGATCCTCTCGGCCTTGAAACTGACCAGACGATCGACTCTATGGGACGCCATAAGATGAGATCTCAGGGAGAACATCACAGATATAATCCTCAGACTATCCATATGCTTCAGTCGGCTGTAAGAGAAGGCAGCTACGCGAAATTTAAACAATACACTGATATGGTTGACAATGAGCAGACAGGATACATAAGAAGCCTTATGGATTTTAACTATCCTGAAAAAGGCGTGCCAATTGAGGAGGTTGAGCCGGCTGTTTCAATCGTTAAAAGATTTAAGACAGGAGCCATGTCTTACGGTTCTATTTCGGAAGAGGCGCATCAGGCGCTTGCCATCGCGATGAACCGTCTTCACGGAAAGAGCAATTCCGGTGAAGGAGGCGAAAGCGATGAGAGAATACTCAGTGCCGGTACAATAAATGACAGAAGCTCAGCGATTAAGCAGGTAGCGAGCGGTCGTTTCGGAGTTACGAGCAAATATCTTGTAAGCGCAAAGGAAATCCAGATCAAACTTGCTCAGGGTGCTAAACCCGGCGAGGGCGGTCATCTTCCGGGAAAGAAAGTCTATCCGTGGATCGCTAAAACAAGACATTCCACACCGGGAGTAAGCCTTATTTCTCCGCCGCCTCATCATGATATCTATTCTATTGAAGATCTCGCGCAGCTTATTTACGATTTAAAGAATGCTAACAGAAACGCGAGAATTTCAGTAAAACTCGTATCGGAGGCAGGAGTAGGAACTATCGCTGCGGGCGTAGCGAAAGCAGGAGCCGGAGTAATACTCATCTCGGGATATGACGGCGGAACGGGAGCAGCGCCTTTAAGCTCAATTCACAATGCCGGG
>CASEDW010000035.1 GCA_949286775.1 uncultured Eubacteriales bacterium
AAGCTTAAACGGCGTTCTGGATGAGCTGATAGAACGGTATAGCAGGGAAAATCCCAAAGTCGTTTTTGAAACAAATTATGACAGTTCTGGCACTCTTATGACTCAGATAATCGAGGGAGGCGCAAAATGCGACGTGTTTTTTTCTGCTGACGAAAAGCAGATGGATCAGCTTGAAAATGAGGGCTTTATTGTTGAAGGAACAAGAAAAAACGTCGTAAACAATCAGCTGTGCGTAGTTACATATAAGGGAAGCGATACAAAAGTAACCAGACTTGAAGATATGAATAAAGCGCAGTCGCTGGCGATAGCTTCAGGCTCTGTACCGGTAGGAAAGTATACAAGACAGGCGCTTGTAAAGGCTGGGATACTTTCTGAAACTAAGGATGTATCTGAGATAACATCGGAAGAGATTTCTGAAGCTTTCGGGGGCGTAAGTATAAATGAGTGTTCAAATGTCGGTGCGGTGGCGTCAGCTGTCGCCGAACAGTCAAATGAAGTCGGCACCGTATATTATTCAGATACATTCGGATATGAAGATTCACTGGAAATAATCGAAATTGTTCCTTATGAACTGACGGGAGACGTAATTTATCCCGCAGCTCAGATAAAAAATGACGAAGCCGGCGATGCGTGCAAAGAAGCGGCGGCGGATTTTATTTCTTTCTTAACGTCAAAGGAGGCTAAGGAAGTTTTTGAAGAGTATCATTTCGATGAGCCAAGGGACTAATGGACACAAATCGGATGGCTCATATAAAAGTCCATTTGCCGGGAAACTAATACCGATGTATCGGGGGAGGTAAATAAATGACAGAATTTTTTCAAAACCTGGACTGGAGTCCTTTGATTATCTCACTTAAAACAGGAGCGATATCAGCCGTTATCTGCTTTTTTCTTGGGCTTTTTGCTGCTGCTAAGATTATGAAAGCAGGGCCCCGTACAAAAGCGGTCTTCGACGGTATTTTTACATTGCCTATGGTGATCCCGCCGACAGCGGCGGGATTTTTTCTTTTGCTGCTGTTTAGCAGAAAACGTCCGCTGGGAATGTTTCTGTTTGAAAATTTTAACATATCTGTAGTACAGACATGGCTGGGATGCGTAATCGCGGCGTCGGTTATAGCGTTTCCGCTGATGTACCAAAACGCGAGAGCGGCGTTTGAACAGATAGATTCAGATATTATTCTCGCCGCAAGAACTCTTGGGCTTTCGGAGAGAAAGATATTTTGGAAGATCGTCGTTCCGATCGCGCGTCCGGGACTTTTATCAGGCGCTATACTGACCTTTGCCAGAGCATTGGGAGAATATGGAGCGACTTCTATGCTGGCGGGAAACATCGCAGGAAAGACGGGGACCATTTCTCAGAAGATAGCGATGGTAATGCAGGACGGAGATTATAAGCTTGCAGGATTTTGGACAATCGTTGTAATTATAATAGCTCTTGCCATCATAGTTGCCGTAAATCTTTTGCTTGGCAAAAGCAGGAATCAAAAGAGAAATCAAAAGAGGTAAAAATGAAATTATATGTGGATATCAGAAAAAAAACAGGAGATTTCAATCTTGACGTGACATTTGAATGCGGCAGCGGAACACATGCCATATTGGGAGCGTCGGGATGCGGAAAAAGCATGACGCTCAAATGCATAGCAGGTATAGAGACTCCCGACGAGGGAGTCATTATTTTGAATAACAAAGTTTTGTATGATTCAAAAAAGAAGATAAACCTTCCGCCGCAAAAACGAAGTACAGGATATATGTTTCAGGATTACGCGCTGTTTCCCAATATGACCGTAAGAAAAAACATAGAAATCGCGGCCAAGGGAAATACCGTTGAAAAAAGTTATTTTTCGAGATTTCATCTCGATGGGCTTGAAGAATTATATCCGTATCAGCTGTCAGGCGGACAAAAACAGAGGACGGCGATGGCCAGGATGCTTGCGGCCTCTCCGGAGATGATAATGCTCGACGAGCCGTTTTCAGCCCTTGACAGTCATTTAAAATGGAAACTTGAAAAAGAAGTAAAACAGACCCTGGAGGAACTTAATACCATAACACTGTTTGTTTCTCATGACAGAGACGAGGTTTACAGGCTTTGCGATACGGTAGGGGCAATGGAAAACGGAAAACTGAAGGAGATGAAGAGGGTTAAGGAGTTTTTTGAAAATCCGGGAAGCAGAGTCGCCGCGCTCTTGTCGGGATGCAAAAATATCGCGAAAGCCAGACGCATATCCAAAAACCGTGTATTTGTTCCGGATTGGAATATTGAACTTGAAACTAAAAAAGAAGTTCCGGATGATATAGGATATGTGGGCATAAGGGCTCACTATCTAAAAGCGACGGATGAAATTAAAGGGAAAAACACTTTCATAATAGAAGATATTGAAATATCCGAAGATCCTTTCGAATGGAACATTTCATTCAGGTGCGCAGGAGGAACGCAGTACCTGCAATGGAAAGTGAGCAAGGAGATTTGGAGCCTGGAACGAATGTCTTTGCCAAAGGCATTCAAAATATCTCCGGAGAATATATTGATTTTGCGATAATGTACAATAAATGCAAGTTTGAAGATAAAAAAATTCATTTTTGACATTATTTGCCTTGACATGGGATTTCTTATGTGTTAGCTTACAGAACAGTACTGTAATCATATGGAAGAGTTTTGAAACCAAGGGAGAAACAATATGTGGGTAGCCGATAAATGGAAAGATTATCAGGTGATCGATACTTCGTCCGGCGAGAAACTTGAGAGGTGGGGAAAGTACATTTTATTAAGACCCGATCCTCAGGTTATATGGAAAACTCCTAAAAAGAATCCGGATTGGAAAAAGCTGAACGCCCATTATCACAGAAGCGCGAAGGGCGGAGGCGAATGGGAGTTTTTTGATCTTCCCGACGAATGGAGCATTAACTACAAAGAGCTTACATTTAAATTAAAGCCTTTCAGCTTTAAGCATACGGGACTTTTTCCGGAACAGGCCGTGAATTGGGACTGGATGAGCGAAAAGATAAAAAATGCAGGAAGACCCATAAAAGCCCTGAACCTTTTCGCGTATACCGGCGGCGCTACCCTTGCAATGGCGCACGCGGGAGCGAGCGTTACTCATGTTGACGCTTCAAAGGGAATGGTCGGATGGGCCAAAGAAAACGCCGCGGCGTCAGGCCTTTTGGATAAGCCGATCAGATGGCTTGTAGACGACTGCAAAAAATTTGTAGAGCGTGAGATCAGAAGAGGAAACAAATACGACGCGATTTTAATGGATCCCCCTTCATACGGCAGAGGACCAAAGGGAGAGATATGGAAGATGGAGGATTCGATCTATGAATTCCTGCTGCTTACGGAACAGATATTAAGCGACGATCCGCTTTTCTTTCTGATAAATTCATATACAACGGGACTTGCACCGGCGGTTCTCAAATATCTTCTTACGACCGTTTTGAAAAAAAGAAAAGGCCATGCCGAAGCCGAGGAGATAGGGCTCCCGGTAAAAGAAACGGGACTTATACTTCCGTGCGGGGCGTGCGGAAGATGGCAGGCCGATTAAGACAGGTATCACAGTTCAGGGCTTCTGCCCTAATCATTAATGAATAAATACATATAATAAGAAAGAGGTATATAGAAATGACACCATACGCACAGAGATCAACAGAAGAATTAAAAGCATTAAAAGATCAGCTTGAAAAGAAATATAATGAGATTAAGGCGCAGGGCCTTTCATTTAATATGTCAAGAGGAAAACCGTCTCCTGCTCAGCTCGACATCTCAGAGGGACTGCTTTCGGCTGTATCTACAACTGAAGACTGCTTCGCGGCCGACGGAACTGACTGCAGAAATTACGGTGAGCCTGTGGGAATTTATGAAGCCAGAAAACTTATGGGCGATATGATGGGTATCCCTGCTGAAAATGTTATCGTATACGGAAACGCGAGCCTTCAGATAATGTTCGATACTGTCGCGAGATCATTTACCCACGGCGTATGCGGAAGCACTCCATGGTGCAAACTTGACAAGGTAAAATTCCTCTGCCCTGTTCCGGGATATGACAGACATTTCGCTGTTACAGAGTTTTTCGGAGTTGAGATGATAAATGTTCCTATGACGCCGGAAGGACCTGATATGGACATGGTTGAGAAACTTGTTTCAGAAGATGAAGCGGTAAAGGGAATCTGGTGCGTGCCGAAATATTCAAATCCGCAGGGAATTACATATAGCGATGAAACTGTAAGACGTTTCGCTAATCTTAAACCGGCGGCTGAAGATTTCAGAATTTTCTGGGACAACGCCTATGTGGTTCATCACCTCTATGACGACGAGAGCAAACAGGATCAGCTCTTAAATATTTTTGAAGAGTGCGAGAAAGCCGGAAATCCTGATATGGTATATGAATTTGCTTCCACATCAAAGATAAGCTTTGCGGGAGCGGGAATCGCGGCAGTTGGAGCTTCAAAGAAAAATATTGATTTCATCAAAAAATATCTTGGATTCCAGACGATCGGACATGATAAATTAAATCAGCTTCGCCATGTGAAATTCTTCAAAGACTTTAATGGAATAAAAGAGCAGATGAAAAAACACGCCGCTCTTTTAAGACCTAATTTTGAAACTGTTGAAAACGCCCTTGAAAGAGATCTTGGCGGCCTTGAAATAGGAAGCTGGGATATGCCAAGAGGCGGATACTTTATACATTTCGAGTCTCTCAATGGATGCGCTAATGAAATAGTAAAAATGGCGAAAGAAGCGGGACTTGTTATGACAGAGGCGGGAGCTACATATCCGTACCACAAAGATCCTAACGATTCAAGCATCAGAATAGCTCCGAGCATGTCTACGCCTCAGGAACTTGAAAAAGCGTCGGAAATCTTTACATTATGCGTAAGAATAGCAAGCATCAATAAACTGTTGGCAGAACGGGCATAAGGTAGTATAATATCTGCAAGTGTTGACTTTCACATATGTAGTTGAATTTAAAACAGGAGTGGATATTTTGAAAAAATTATCAAAAAACAGCATAATAATAATTGTCATAGTACTGGCGGCTATCGCAATTCTTACGGCAGTTTACTTTATAGGAAAAAACAACTATAAAGATAAATTCTTTTCAGGAACGACCATAAACGGATGGGACTGTTCGGGGGAGACGGTAGAAGAGGTAAAGGATAATCTTCAGGATGAAGTTGAACAGTATACTCTTTCAGTTATTGAAAGAGACGGAAAAACTGAAGAAATAACAGGCAAAGAGCTGGGACTTATATATGAAGACAACGGAGAGGTGGACGAGTTGTTCGCTTCTCAGGACAGCTCGCTGTGGTTTATGAATCTCGGCGGAAAAGAATATACCGTCGAAACGGCGTTTAAGTTTGACGACAACGATCTTATGAAGATTATAAATAAGATGGAATGCTTCAAAGAGGAAAATATCGTAGAACCCCAGGACGCGTATATAGCGTATCAGGACGGAGCTTACGTTGTGGTTCCTGAAGTCGAGGGAAACAAACTTGACAAAGACAAAGTATTTGAAGCGATAAAGAACGCTGTCAAAGAATCAAAAGAAAGCATAAACCTTGAAGAGGCAGGGGCTTATGTACAGCCTGCAAAGAGAAGCACTGACGAATCTATTACAGGACAGATAGATCAGCTCAATCTCATGATCAACGCGTCTCTTACTTATGACTTTGTGGATTCCCAGTGGGTATGCAACAAAGACGTGATCGCCGGATGCATAACGGATGACGGCACCGGAACATTATCTCTCAACAGAGATTTGTTATACCAGTGGGTTTCCGATATGGCCTATGAGACAGATACGTTCGGACTTTCCCATCCGTTTAAGACTTCCTACGGAGTAGAAATAACTCTGGAACAAGGCGGGGACTACGGATGGTGCATAGATAAAGACGCTACGACGGACGCTCTCTATCAGTACATAGCTGCCGGCCAGCAGGCAGTTGTGCAGCCGGAATATCTCTACACGGCTATGGACAGATCAAAGTATGACATAGGCGATACGTATGTTGAGGTATGTATCGAAGATCAGACTTTATGGTGCTATTATGAGGGCGAGCTTATAACGACTACGCCTGTTATAACCGGAAATGAGGCTCAGGGATTCAATACGCCGTCAGGAAGCGTATGGGCTATCGACGGAAAGAAGGCCGACTGGACGTTTACTCATTTTCCTGATTCACATTCCGATTTCTGGATGCCGTTTAACGGTGAATGCGGACTGCATGACGCGACATGGCGTCCTATAGAGACTTATACAAAGACTGAGTTCAAAACAAACGGAAGTCACGGCTGCGTAAACATGCCGTATGAACCGATGGAAAAGATCTTTGAATATATGGAGATCGGATATCCTGTAGTCGTATATTATTCGCTTGATCAGATAGCCGGACCTGGTCCTACACAGGATCTTATCGCCGGATGATCATCTACCAATATTGACGCGTCGATTGCGTCAGAAAGAGGAAAGTATGAAGATAGTAGTTTTGGCCGGAGGAACAAGTACGGAAAGAGCTATTTCAATAGTGTCGGGAACGGAAGTTGCCGCCGCGCTGCAGGGAAGAGGCCACCAGGTGTTTTTGCTCGATGTTTTCTGCGGATGTTCTGACGAGGAGGCGGCGGGCGCGTTCGAAAGAGAGTGCAGCATTGCCTCTGTCGTAAGAAAGATGGAGGAAAACAGCAAAAATATTAAAGAGCTGATAAAAAACCGCCGGGAGTTCATAGGACCAAATGTCATTGAAATATGCCAGAAAGCCGATATCGTTTTTATGGCGCTTCACGGAGCAAACGGCGAAGACGGAAAGATTCAGGCTGTTTTTGATCTTTTCGGCATCAGATATACCGGTACTGATTATTTAAGCAGCGCTATTGCTATGGACAAAGGACTGACGAAACAGTTCTTCAGATGGAACAATGTTCCGACTCCTAAAGGATCGGTTATCAAAAAAGGCGACATCGATATTTCCTACAGGCAGTTTGATATCGAACTTCCCGTTATCGTAAAGCCGTGCTGCGGAGGCTCCAGCGTCGGAGTTACGGTGGCTTATACAAATGAAGAATATACGGAAGCGCTTAAAGAGGCTTTTTATTATGAAGACAAGGTAATAGTGGAAGAATATATCGAGGGAAGAGAGTTTTCCGTAGCCGTTATCGACAATAAGCCGTATCCTATAGTTGAGATCGCGCCCATCAAAGGATTTTATAATTATGAAAACAAGTATAAAGCCGGTTCGACAGTCGAAACGTGTCCCGCGAGAATTTCAGATGAACTCACGGCAAAGATGCAGAAGATGGCTGTAGACGGCGCTAAGGCCCTCGGTATCACGGGATACTGCAGGCTCGACTTTATGATGGACGAAAACGATGATATATACTGTCTTGAAGCGAATACGCTTCCGGGAATGACGCCCACAAGCCTTATACCTCAGGAAGCGGCTGTTTTGGGAATAAGCTTCCCGGAACTTTGCGAAAAACTTTTAGGACTTTCACGGTGAGAATTAATTATGATTACATTAAAACTTTCAGAAATTCAGCAGGCCTGCGGCGGAGAGCTTTACGGCGGCAAAGACGCTGATATAACAAATATTACTACCGACAGCAGAAAGGCTGTAAAGGGCAGCCTTTTTGCCGCGATAAAAGGAGAAAGAACAGACGGACATAATTACATAGAAGCTGCCACACGACTCGGTGCGGCAGCTGTTCTATGTGAGAAAAAACCGCAAAATACAGAAATATCGTATATCCTGACGGGCTCTACTCTTAAAGCTCTTCAGGATATTGCTGCATATATGCTAAATAAAAAAAATATAATAAGAGTCGGGATCGGAGGCAGCGTAGGAAAGACAAGCACGAAAGAAGCCGTCGCTTCTGTCCTCGAACAGAAGTTTTCTGTCTTGAAAACCAAGGGCAACTATAACAATAATCTCGGTGTTCCGCTGACAATATTTAATCTTGAAGAGGAAAATGAAGCGGCTGTTATTGAGATGGGAATCGATGATTTTAACCAGATGGATGAACTTGCTTCGATAGTGCGCCCGAATATCTGCGTTCTTACAAACATAGGAGACTGCCATCTTGAAAATCTCGGTGACAGAAACGGCGTTTTAAAGGCAAAAACCGAGATGTTTAATTATCTTAACGAGGGAGACAGCATAGTTCTCAACGGAGACGACGAACATCTTTCAACAGTAAAATGCGTAAAAGGCATAAGCCCCGTATTTTTCGGATTGAAGCCTGAAAATGACTTTTACGCTGACGGTATATCGGATTTGGGACTTAACGGCACAGTGTGCGATATTCATACTCCTGACGGAGTATTTAACGTGCATGTTCCGAAGCCGGGAATACATATGGTTTACAACGCGCTGGCGGCAACTGCTGTAGGACGTATACTGAATTTGAGCTTTGAAGAGATCAAATCAGGAATAGAAGAGCAGGAGAACGTTTCGGGAAGATTTAATATTATAAATGAAAACGGTATCCGCATAATAGACGACTGTTACAACGCTAATCCGATGTCGATGAAAGCTTCCCTTGAAGTTCTCGACAAGGCGGACACGAGAAAAGTGGCGGTTTTGGGAGACATGGGAGAGCTTGGCGAAAATGAAGAAAAACTTCATGAAGAAGTTGGAGAAAAAGCGGCGGCGTTAAATATCGACCTGCTTATAACCATAGGCTCTTTAAGCAAAATGACGGCGCAGGCGGCGATGAAAAATCCGAAGCTGAAAGTTGTTATGTTTGACGATATGGAGGATTTTAAGGCGGAAGCTCCAAAACTGATTAAAAAAGGCGATACCGTTCTCGTAAAGGCGTCTCATTTTATGAAATTTGATCTGATTGTTAATTTCTTAAGAGAAACAGAACTGGACAACTGAGGGAAAAAATACGATAATAATATGAGTCAAGGGACAAATGGACACAAATCGGATGTTTACATACGATTTTGTGTCTATGAGGACCGCAAAAACATGAGGATGTAAT
>CASEDW010000036.1 GCA_949286775.1 uncultured Eubacteriales bacterium
CATAGCCGAATATCAGGAAAAGCCTTTGTATAATGATTTCTGCAAAAACGAAGGCGATGAAGCTGCGGTACACAGATGCATACATTCGGTTATGCACCTTATAGAAGACCACTGTAAGGCAGCCGATCTCCCGCCCCGTTTTACAGCAAGCAAAGCCATTGAAGAAGATGAACTTATCTTAAAACAGCTCAAACTCGATGAAAACGAACTGGAGCTTTTAAGGCATATAACGGTTCAGATGGAAAATGAAAGAGGCCTTGACAGAAACGCCGCCATGGCGGATATGCGGTTTTCTTTTATCAAAAAAGTCTGCCGTGAATGCGTAAACAAGCCGAAAGAAAGCAAAGAACATATACGTACAGAAAAAATCGACAGAATTTTATCCGGAAAGTATACTGCCATTCCTGTATTCATCGGAATTATGGCTCTTGTGTTTGTTCTCACTTTCAATGTCATAGGCGCATGGCTTCAGGAATTGATGGACATGGGAATTTCAGCGCTGTCTGACGCAGTTTCAGCCGCTATGATCGCCACCAATGTCAATCCGACGATTCAGAGTCTCGTAATCGACGGAATATTTGAAGGCGTCGGAAGCGTTCTGAGCTTTCTCCCGATAGTAGTCGTAATGTTCTTCTTTTTATCAATGCTTGAAGACAGCGGCTATATTGCCAGAGTCGCGTTTTTCATGGATAAGCTCCTGAGAAAGATCGGCTTATCCGGAAGAAGTATAGTTCCTATGCTGATCGGTTTCGGTTGCACAGTACCGGCTGTTATGGCTACCCGTACTCTTCCGAGCGAGCGCGACAGGAAAATGACTATACTGCTCACGCCGTTTATGAGCTGTACCGCGAAACTTCCGATATACGCATTTTTTGTAAACGCGTTTTTCCCGGAATACGGCGGCCTTATAATGACAGGAATCTACGTCCTTGGTATCGCCATAGGAATTCTGATCGCGTTTTTATACAAAAAGTTTCTGTTTAAAGGCGAAGCAGTTCCCTTTGTTATGGAGCTTCCTATTTACAGACTTCCCGGCGCAAGAACAACGCTGCAGCTGATGTGGGAGAAATCAAAAGATTTTATACAGAGAGCCTTCACAATAATCCTCATAGCGTCTATTGTCGTATGGTTCCTGAAGAGTTTTGATCCTCAGCTGAATTTTGTCTCTGATTCATCCCAGAGCATTATGGCGATGATAGCCGGAGCGCTTACTCCGATTTTTGCTCCTTTAGGTCTTGGAGACTGGCGGATCGTCACATCGCTTATCTGCGGCGTAATGGCAAAAGAAAGCGTTGTATCGACAATGCAGATATTATTCGCGGGAGCCGGCGGCGTCGCCATGGCGCTTACACCTGCTGCGGCAGGCGCGATCCTTGTATTCAGTCTGCTCTACACTCCGTGTATAGCGGCTATCGCTTCCATCAAACGTGAACTTGGCGCCAAATGGGCTCTTATAGTCGTAATATGGCAATGTATTCTCGCTTGGTTTGCTGCTTTCATTTTTACATTGATCGTCAACGCGCTGTAACCGTCTTCTTATTCGGTCAACTTTATTGAGAGGGGAAAATTGATGTCAAATATAAACAAAACAAATACTCAGAAAACAACTATAAAAATCGTAAAAATGGGAATGCTGATAGCTATAGCGATAGTGCTTGTAGCTATCATACATGTTCCTATTTTCCCGGCAGTAGCGTTTCTTGAATACGACCCTGCCGATATCCCGATAATGATCGGCACATTCGCTTTCGGACCTTTCGCCGGACTCCTGATCACTCTGATCACTTCTTTTCTTCAGGGCGTTACAGTAAGCGCCGGAAGCGGCGTATACGGCATAATAATGCATATTATCGCGACAGGCGTTTTCGTTCTTGTATCAGGCTTTATTTATAAGAGAAAAAAGACAAGAAAAAGCGCTCTTATCGGTATCATACTTGGCATACTCGCAATGGGACTTGTCATGATCGCGGCTAACATGCTTATAACGCCGCTGTTTATGGGCGTTCCTGCCGAAGTAGTCTGGACGTTAATGCCGTTTATATTCGCTTTTAATATAATAAAAGCCGGTATCAACGGATTTGTAACCTTCTTCCTCTATAAGAGAATTTCAAATTTCCTTCATAATTAAAAAAATAAGGGACGAAACCTTTTATCCTACAGATTAAATTCTGCATCAAAAAGGTTATCGTCCCTTAATATCATGGTGTCAAAATACCTTTTGACCCTGGCATCTTAATATGTGTCAAGAAAATTATGTCTGACTCCGTGCTGCTTATATTCGATAACAGTATCGATGTTTACATTTTCAACGCTTTTAAATATATTGCCCTCGACAAAAGGATTTGTCTTCTTTAATTGGGCTATCAGATTCTTAATTTCAAGCCTTTTAGATTCCGTAGAACCGTCTTCATATACTGTCCAGCAGTTCTCTGTAAAATGACATGCGCACTGAAGAAATTTCAGCTTGTTATAATCGCGCCAGTGTTCAATATCTGACTGACGAATAAGATACATCGGTCTGATCAGTTCCATGCCTTCAAAATTTGTACTGTGAAGCTTCGGCATCATAGTCTGTATCTGACCGCCGTAAAGCATTCCCATCAATATGGTTTCTATAACGTCATCATAGTGATGTCCCAACGCGATTTTATTGCATCCCAGTTCTTTTGCCTTACTGTACAAATGTCCGCGCCTCATTCGTGCGCAGAGATAACATGGATTTTTATCTATCTGATCTACCGAATCGAAGATATCCGACTCAAATACCGTGATTGGAATATTCATAAGTTTAGCGTTATATTCGATCATTTCGCGGTTCGCTTTATTGTAACCGGGATCCATAACTAAAAAAGTAAGTTCAAACTCAAATTTATTGTGCCGTTTTAATTCCTGAAAGAGCTTTGCCATCAGCATCGAATCTTTTCCGCCGGAAATACATACGGCAATATGGTCGTTTTCCTGTATGAGATCATATTTATTCAGCGCTTTTGTAAATTTCGAAAAAATAGATTTTCGAAATTTTTTCTGAATGCTCTTTTCGATCTCTTCATTTCTAAGTAATTCAGTCTTTTCCATAATGTATATAAACGGGCGGATAAATCCGCCCTAATAATGTTTATTCAATTTCAAGCAGGTACTGTCCGTAATTTGTTTTTTCCATCGATTTTCCGATTTTACGAACGTCTTCCAATGTGATAAATCCCATCTTCCAGGCTATCTCTTCAATACATCCAATATTATATCCTGAAAGTTGATATGACTTGACCGCCATAGCTGCTTCAAGAACGCTGTCAGCAGTTCCGGCGTCGAGCCATGTGAGACCCCTCTTAAGCGGAAATACCTTGAGCTGTCCGCGTCTCATATATTCAAGATTTACATCAGTAATCTCAAGCTCTCCTCTTGCGGACGGTTTAAGATTTTCGGCGATTTCGATAACCTGATTATCATAAAAATAAAGTCCCGGAATTATATAATTTGATTTTGGAATCTTCGGCTTTTCTTCAATAGATACCACGTTCCAGTCATCATCAAATTCAACGACACCAAAAGGTCTCGGATCGGCGACTTTATATCCAAATACAATAGCTCCGGTATCAGCTATGCTGTTTGCTTTTGTGAGCATTTTATCCATATTAGGTCTGTGGAATATATTGTCTCCAAGAATAAGACATACACTGTCTTTTCCGATAAATTCTTTTCCTATGAGAAGCGCGTCGGCGATTCCTCTTGCCACATGCTGTACAGCGTATTCGATATGAATGCCGATATGAGAACCGTCCCCGAGAAGATTCTTAAAGGATTCTTCTTCACCTGGCGGAATGATGATCATTATTTCTTTGATGCCTGCCTGCATAAGTGTAGCCAGCGGATAATATACTAACGGCTTATCATAAACAGGTACTAAGGGTTTACAAACAGGTTTTGTCATAGGGTAAAGGCGCGTGCCTTTTCCTGCTGCTAATATTATACCTTTCATCTGAATAATCTCCTAAAGTTTTATTATACATATGCGTAGCATTATAAACTAATAATGGATAAAGGTCAAATCTGTTCAAGTATATATTCTTTTACATTTTCAAGACTGCTCTTTACCCATTCTTTATATTTCTCCTTTTCAGCCAGCGGACAGATAATGGCAAAATCAAGCCCTTCTCCGACAACACGTCCGCTTCTTTTAGGATTTGAGAAATTTTCATGCCATTTTTCTTCAGTCGCATCTGAATATTCTTTCGGATTGAGATATTTAAGCTGTCTTTTTGTGGCCGATATGAACATCTTTGCCGACAGCGGAATAAGCTTTTCATATTCATCAGGCTGCACGTCCGTAAATATCTTCGGAAGCTCCGCTTTAACTACATGTTCAACGCCCCTTACTATTTCAAGTCCCATAGCTTCAAAGTCATATCCCGTCTTGGAAAAATTAAGTTTTACAAGAATTCCTTTTTCAGTATTGAACTGAGCTCTCTGATAATCCGTATCAAATATAAAATTTCCAAGAGAATAAAATATTATCTTATCACCTACCCGTTCATAATTCATCGGAACATGCGGATGATGCGATACTACAATATCGGCTCCCATATCAAGATATGAAAGATACCTGTCCCTCGTATACGGATGAGGCAGCGCCGTAAATTCCTCGCCGCCATGCACTACCATTACACACCACCGGCATCTGCTTTTTATCTCTTTTATTGTCTTTTCGATCAGATCCATCTCATGCCACATAAAGCATCCGGCATTATTTTCTCCTGCCGGCTTACATCCTCTCCTGTATCCGACAGAAAAAACGCCTATTCCTCCGGCCTCGTCAAAAAATACAGGTTTCATCGCCTGCGCCAGATTCATTCCCGCGCCGATGGTTTTAGCTCCGAATTTTTCTGCTTCTTTCAGAGTAGCCTCTACGCCTTTTTCGCCCGCGTCCATCATATGATTGTTGCAGATATTCCATATGTCGGCATGCATATTTCTGAAAACTTTTACCGCTTCGGGATTCATCGTATGAAGAAGCTGCGCCGTGCCCTCTGTAGTTTTATTTGTTTCCTGAGATACTAACGGTCCTTCTATGTTCGCGATCACATGGTTAGCGCTGTGCAAAAATTCAAGCACTTCGTCTGAAATAAGTTCGTCGTCCTCCCATTTTTTGTCCATATATCGGTCGAACCCTATATCTCCCGTAAAAACAAGTGAAAAATCTTTTTCCATAATACATCCTAACTGTTTAATACAAGTTTTTTAAAGTATTCTCCGCGTTCCTCAAAATTCTTAAAATATCCGTAGGAAGCCGCTGCCGGAGAAAACAGTACAGCAAATCCCTTTGGAGTAATTATTTTCGCGGTTTTAACCGATTCATCAAGATCAGCGCAATACCTGCAATAATCAAGACCTGATACTTCTTTATATATTCTTTTTCCCGATTCATAAGAAAAAACAAAATTATAATCGGGATGTTCTTTTACAAATTTCACAAGCTTTCCGTAATCGATTCCCCGATCCATTCCTCCGATTATAATTGTTTTTACGTTCGGTATACTCATGGCCGCCTGAATAGTAGCCTCCGGAATAGTTGAAATCGAATCATTATAATATTCAACGCCGCATTTCTTTCCGACATATTCAAGTCTGTGGGAAAGTCCATGGAAGTTATCGATGACTTTAATCACTTTTTCGGGATCGCATCCGAACTGTTCCGTCGCTATTTTATAGACAAAAGCCGCGTTGTACTGATTGTGCTTTCCCTTCAGAAGCATATTAAAGTTCATAGGCTCGTCATAAAAGACTTTTATTTCTTTTGATCTCTTTTCGAAAAACGGAACCTGATCGCCTATATAGCAGATATCATTTTCACTCTGATGAGACGCAATATTCTGCTTCGCTTCAAAATATTTTTCGACGGTGCCGTAATAATCGAGATGATCCTGAAAAAGATTCAAAAATACGGCGATATGCGGCGAATAATGAATATGAGAAAGCTGATGGCAGGACATTTCAAATACGATGACCGTATCTTCGTCAATTTCATCATAATAATCAAGGCAGGGAAGCCCTATATTTCCTACGAGCAGAACTTTTTTGCCGGAACATTTTGACAAAACTTCAGCCGTCAGGGACGATGTAGTGCTTTTTCCTTTTGTTCCTGTTATGCCGATTGTCTGACGGGCAAACTGTGATAAAAACAGCTCTGTTTGGGAAGTATATTTTTCTATATATTTTTCAACTTTAATTCCCGGACTTTTTATGATTATATCGTAGTCACCCGCCTTAACTTCGCTTTCACTGCCTTCAAAAATATCCGCTTTAAGGACGTCGCAGTGATTTTTTATAAAGTTTTCAGTGGACTTTCCTTCGCGTCCGTATCCCCAGATAAGTATCTTTTTATTGGATAATATATCAGTGATTTTATTCATTATAATCCTCTTTCGTGACTCTTTGATGCGTCGGCATCTAACAAAAAAGTATACATCAGTATCTCTCTATTTGCATTCATTTTTTTGATTTTTCACTAAATTTAATAAAAACATATTTCTTGTATATTTATTCATTTAATGCTAAAGTATAAAGTTGATAATGACAGGATAAATAGTTTTGATTGTATAGACAGGAGAATAAAATGGGAAAAATATTTAAATTTCATAATGACGTGGATACTGACCAGATAATAGCTTCTCAGTATCTCCTCTATCCTACTATTGATGAGATGAAATCTCACGCCTTTGAATCATTAAATTCTGATTTTGCTTCAACTGTAAAGCCTGGCGATTTTGTTGTTGCCTGCGAAAACTTCGGATGCGGCTCTTCAAGAGAACAGGCTCCTGCAGTTTTAAAAGCTTTAGGCGTTAAAGCTGTTGTTGCGAAATCCTTTGCGAGAATTTTCTACCGTAATTCTATAAACATAGGCCTCCCGGTAATCGTATGCAAAGATCTGTACGATGCCGTAGAAGACGGCCAGGAAATGGAGCTTTCCCTCACTGACGGTATAGCTAAGGTAAACGGTAAAGAGTATACATGTACAAAACTTCCTGAATATATGCAGCAAATACTCGATCAGGGCGGACTTATCGCTTCGCTGAATAAATAAAAAATCATCACAAATTAATTGAAAAGAGGATATTTCTATGGGAATGACTATCGCTGAAAAAATAATCGCTCTCGCTGCCGGAGTCGACTCTGTTAAAGCAGGCGATATACATACAGTCGAACTTGATCAGCTTTTAAGCAATGACGGAACTACTCATCTTACTATAGATATGTACAATAAATTAAAAAATCCTTCAATCGCGGATGTGAGCAAACTCGTTTGGGTGATTGATCACAACGTTCCATGCGACAGCGTTAAAACAGCCGCTTCACACAAGAAAATGCGGGATTTCGCTAAAGAGCATGGAATCACGTTTTATGAAGGTAAAGGCGTATGCCATCAGATAATGATGGAAAACCACGTAAGGCCGGGAGAACTTATTTTCGGAGCTGACAGCCATACATGCGCCTACGGCGCTCTCGGAGCTTTCGGTACCGGCGTTGGATGCACCGACTACCTTTATGGAATGGTTACAGGTCACAGCTGGGTTCTCGTCCCTGAAACATTACGTTTTAATCTCAAAGGAAAATTAAATCCCGGCGTTACCGCAAGAGATCTGATCCTTACGATTATAGGACAGATAGGCGCTAACGGCGCGAATTATAAAGCTATGGAATTTGTCGGAGAAGGTATGAAAACCCTAAACATGAGCGACAGAATCTCAATCTGCAATCTCTGCGTTGAAGCAGGCGCGAAGACGGCTCTTATGGAAGTTGACGATATCGCCATGGATTACCTTAAAGAACACGGACGCACTCCAAAAGCTTGTTTCTCAAGCGATGACGACGCCGTATTTGCAGCGACATATGATATCGATATGTCAACTATAGTTCCTATCGTTGCCAAACCTCACTTTGTTGACAATGTCGTTCCTGCGGCAGAATGTTCAGGAATAAGGATAGACGAAGCTTTTCTCGGTTCATGCAACAACGGACGTATTGAAGATTTAAGACTTGC
>CASEDW010000037.1 GCA_949286775.1 uncultured Eubacteriales bacterium
AAGGATCTTCCCCGCCCTGAAGTACAAATGTCCTGTAACCTATATCGTATCCTGCGTTGCAGCAGGAGAGGATGTCTTCTTTCGTCAGACGGTATCTGTCGCAGTTTCTGTTTGACGCTCTGATACCGCAGTAAAAGCAGTCGTTTTTACAGTAATTTGTAAATTCTATGAGCCCTCTTATATAAATATCCGTGCCGTAAATTTTTTTTCTGACTTCTTCAGCTTTTGAAAAAAGATAGTCAGTTTCAAAAGAATCGGCGTTGGAGATTATTTCAAGGTATTCTTCATATGATAAAATATGACGTTCTGATAATTTATCGATTAATTTTGTTATATTTCGCATGAATTAATTTTAATCCAATTAAAATTTTACGGCAATGTGAAATTTGACAAAAAGTACATAATGCACAGTGCATAATGCATTCTTGCTGATTACAGATGAATAATATTGTGCAATTTATATAAATATATTTTAAATTTAGAAAATATATATTCAAATATCATAAAAAACTTGAATAAATAGCAAAAATTTAGTACAATATCATCATGTGAATTAAACAACCTGGAGGTACATAATAATGCAAGTTTATACAACTGATAGAATTAGAAACGTCGTTCTTTTGGGACATGGCGGTGTTGGAAAAACAACTTTGGCGGAGGCGATGGCATACCTTTCCGGTATCACGAGCCGTCTTGGAAAAGTTGAAGACGGAAACACTGTCAGCGATTATGATAAAGAAGAGATTAAGAGAGGATTCTCTATTTCAACGTCGATGATCCCTATTGAGTGGGATAAATATAAAATTAATGTTCTTGACACTCCCGGATTCTTCGATTTTATCGGTGAGGTAGACGAAGCTGTAGCGGCTGCGGACGCGGCTGTAATCGTTATCTCAGGTAAAGCAGGCGTACAGGTCGGCACAAGAAAAGCATGGGAGATGTGCAACAAATACAATCTTCCCCGTCTGATCTTTGTTACAGATATGGATATAGACAATGTTTCATATAAAAAAGTTGTTGAGCAGCTTCAGGAAATCTACGGCAACAAGATAGCACCTGTTTATATGCCTATACGTGAAAATGAAAAATTCGTAGGATATGTAAATATCATCAAGAATAAAGGACGCCGTTATATCGAGCGCGACAAAAAGGTAGAATGCGATATTCCTGATTACTGTGAAGAGTATCGTGATACATACCGCGACGCTCTTATGGAGGCGGTAGCTGAAACAAGCGAGGAATTCATGGATCGTTATTTCGGCGGCGAAGAGTTCTCACAGGCTGAGATTTACGCGGCTCTTGCCACATCAGTTGCTGACTGCAGCCTTGTGCCTGTTTTGATGGGATCTCCTGTAAACCTTCAGGGAGTTACAAATCTTCTCGACGACATTATTTCGTTCTTCCCTGATCCTACAAAACTTAAAAGAACAGGTCTTGACAAGAACAGCAACGGTACTTTTGACGCCGACTATGATTTCTCTAAATCAAAGAGCGCATCTGTATTCAAAACTATCATAGATCCGTTTATCGGCAAATATTCACTTATAAAGGTATGCTCAGGCGTTATCAAGAATTCCGACGTACTTTACAACGTGGATGGCGACACAGAAGAAAAACTCAGCAAGCTCTATGTGCTTCAGGGAAATAAAGCGGTAGAAGTTCCTGAACTTATGGCCGGAGATATAGGCGCTATTGCAAAACTCAACAGCGTAAGAACAGGCGATACGCTTTCTACGAAGTCAAATCCGATCACATTCGGAAAGATCAATATTTCCAAGCCATATACATGCAAGGCTTACAAGGCTAAGAATAAAGCCGACATTGACAAGATTGCTCAGGGACTTTCAAGACTCGCTCAGGAAGATCTCACATTAAAACTTGTAAATGACACCGCAAACAGACAGTCCCTCATCTTCGGAATCGGCGATCAGCAGCTCGATATAACAGTCAGCAAACTTCTTGACCGCTATAAAGTTGAAGTTGAGCTTGAAAAACCGAGAGTTGCATTCAGAGAAACAATACGCAAGAAATCCGACGTAGACTCAAAATACAAAAAACAGTCAGGAGGACATGGACAGTTCGGACATGTTAAGATGCGTTTTGAACCTTCAGGCGATTTAGAAACACCTGTAATCTTTGAGGAAGAGGTAGTAGGAGGAGCAGTTCCTAAGAACTACTTCCCGGCAGTTGAAAAAGGACTTGCGGAATCTGTTCTCGCAGGACCGCTTGCAGGATATCCTGTAGTCGGAATTAAAGCTGTTCTTTACGACGGATCATATCATCCTGTTGACTCGTCAGAGATGGCATTTAAGACAGCTACGATGATGGCATTTAAGAAAGGATTTATGGAAGCAAGCCCTGTTCTTCTCGAGCCGATCGTATTGGTTAAGGTAAGAGTGCCGAATGACTTTACAGGCGACGTTATGGGCGATCTCAATAAACGCCGCGGCAGAGTTCTCGGAATGAATCCATCTGGCGACAGCATGACTATTATCGAAGCTGAAGTTCCTGAACTTGAAGTTTACGGTTATGCTACAAATCTTCGTTCTATGACAGGCGGAGCCGGCGATTATGAATATGAATTCGTAAGATATGAACAGGCTCCTTCGGATGTACAGGAAAGGGAGATTAAAGAAAGGGAAGAAATGAAAGAGGAGTGATCAGCTTTAATTTCAGCTTCGCAAAATAAAGATTAAATCAGCGTTTGTGTAATATAATCAATGATATATTACACAAACGTTTTTTGCATAATTAATATACTTTTTATTCATTTTACCGCTTTATTACGTTGACAACATAAATAATGAGCAGTAGAATGAAAAAGATGTTGAATCTATGTTTTAGGAGTACGCAATGAAAAAGAGAACGTTATCAATTTTAGTTGACAATACGGCAGGTGTTTTAGGCCGCGTTGCAGGTCTTTTCAGCCGACGTGATTACAATATCGACAGTCTTACGGTAGGCGTTACGGCCGATCCGAAGTATTCAAGAATGACTGTTGTCGCAAGCGGCGACGATCAGGTTCTGGAACAGATAACAAAGCAACTCTCTAAACTTGTGGATGTCCGCGCAGTAAAGATACTTCAGCCGGATAACAGTGTCCAGAGAGAACTGATGCTTATTAAAGTACGCTGCAAACCTGAAGAACGTCAGGAGGTTATTTCTCTTGCTTCAGTATTCAGAGGCAATGTAATCGATGTGTCTTCTGAATCCATGATCGTGGAAGTTGTCGGTTCTACAAGCAAGATCGAAGCTTTGAAAGAGCTTCTGAGCGGTTTTGAAATCCTCGAAATTGCCAGAACAGGAGTGACAGGCCTTTCCCGCGGCGTAGAAGACGTCACATATCTTTAATATTATAGTTTACTATCCGCAATGCCTATAGGGCGGCGGATTAATGCCTGATCTGTTTCAGGTAAATATTACATTTATAAAAAATGGAGGAGTATTATGTCAGCAAGAATTTTTTATCAGGAAGATTGTAACCTTTCATTTTTAGAGGGAAAAACAATTGCAATCATAGGTTACGGAAGCCAGGGTCATGCTCACGCGCTTAATCTTAAGGACTCAGGAGCAAATGTAATTATCGGACTTTACGAAGGAAGCAAATCAAAAGCTAAAGCTGAGGCTCAGGGTCTTAAAGTTTACAATACAGCTGAGGCTGCTAAGATGGCTGATATCATCATGATCCTTATCAATGATGAAAAACAGGCTGCTATGTATAAAAAAGATATCGAACCGAATCTTGAAGCAGGAAATATGCTTATGTTCGCTCATGGATTTAACATCCATTATCAGCAGATAGTTCCTCCTGCAGACGTAGACGTTTGTATGGTAGCTCCAAAAGGACCTGGACATACAGTAAGAAGCGAATACCTTGCAGGAAAAGGAGTTCCATGTCTTGTTGCCGTAGAGCAGGATGCTACAGGAAAAGCTCTTGATATTGCCCTTGCATATGCGCTTGGTATCGGCGGAGCAAGAGCAGGTGTCCTTGAAACAACATTCAAAACAGAGACAGAAACAGACCTCTTCGGAGAGCAGGCAGTTCTTTGCGGCGGCGTATCAGCTCTTATGCAGGCAGGGTTTGAAACTCTTGTAGAAGCAGGATATGATCCAAGAAACGCATATTTCGAATGTATACATGAGATGAAGCTTATCGTTGATCTTATTTATCAGTCAGGCTTCAAAGGCATGAGATATTCTATTTCTAACACAGCTGAATACGGCGACTATATCACAGGACCAAAGATCATAACAGAAGAGACAAAGAAAGCTATGAAAAAGATCCTTGCAGATATTCAGGACGGAACTTTTGCGAAAGACTTCCTTCTTGATATGTCAGAAGCCGGCGGACAGGCTCATTTCAGAGCTATGAGAAGAAAAGCTCTTGAACATCCGTCAGAAGTAGTCGGAGAAGAAGTGCGTAAACTTTACAGCTGGAGCGATGAGGATAAACTCATTAATAACTGATGATTATAGTAAATAAAACAAAGGTAGACAGAAAAGCATTCGTGCAGGCTTCGTTCATTAAAACGCTTCCTCTGTTCTTCGGACTTCTTGCAGTTGTCGCTGTGGTAATGGTTTTGTCAATCATTGCCGTTCTGGAAGATCCGAATGTGACAATATTTTGCTTTGTTATTCTTATGATCTGTGTTGTTTTCGCAATGTTTATTTACAATATCAGGAGAATAGTCTATGCAAACGCCTGGTATAACAATTTCCTTGCTTCAAACAACAACAGAAGCGAAGCGGAGTATAATTGTCAGGTATCAGATCAGAAGCTTACTCTCAGAAGCGGAGTACGAAAGATAGAATACGATTTTTCGGATCTTGAACAGATTCTTGAGACGAGAAAATTCTACGCCATGCTTTTTTCTAAGGATAAAGTCGCTTTTCTCGACAAAGACGGATTTAACCCGAATTCATCTGAAAAGTTCGCGGAATTAGCTAAGACTTTAAAAAAGAACTTAAAATCAAAAAAATCTGTATAGTGTCGTACAGTATGTCAATCTAAACGTCCTTGACAGAGTAAATCTTACTGTCAGGGACGTTTTTTTCAAATATCATGATGAATTTTTTATTGGAGGAGTGGAAGAGTGAAGTTCAATAATATCGAATTTGATACATATTTCAAAAATTATCCTGACGTAAACGGCTATTTTGGAAAATACGGCGGTTCATATATTCCCCAGGAACTTCAGAGGGCGATGAATGAAATAAAAGATGCTTATCAGACTATCTGCAAATCGAGAAAGTTCATCAGTGAACTGCGAAGAATCCGCAGGGAATTTCAGGGAAGACCGACGCCGATTTCGCATCTTGAAAGACTTTCTGACAAAATCGGAACAGGCGTTCAGCTCTATGTAAAACGTGAAGATCTGAATCATACAGGCGCTCATAAGCTCAATCACTGCATGGGTGAAGTTCTGCTTGCAAAATATATGGGTAAAAAGAAAGTTATCGCAGAGACAGG
>CASEDW010000038.1 GCA_949286775.1 uncultured Eubacteriales bacterium
AATTATATGCATTTTCATGACAGCCAAAGACTCAAAGAAAATAACTTGTAAGTAAAATAGGAGAGACATAATTATGCACAGAAAAAACCTTTCAGCGGCTTTAGCTATTGCGCTGAGTATTTCAAGTTTGGCCGGTTCAGCTGTGACTGTATCAGCTGATGACGCTATACTTGTTGTCGATTCTCAGGAGCAGAGCGCTGAAATACCCGAAACAGATACTGATATTGTAACATATACAGAACAGGAGGAAGTTCAGACACCTTCAGAGTCAGATGAAAATCAGTCTACAGATGTTACTGATGAAAATATTCCAACCGAAACGCCGACACCGACTCCAACACCGGCTCCAAGTCCAGCGCCTGAAGTAACTCCGGCGCCGTCACAGGATGGCGCAACGGCGACAGACGGCACAAATACGTCAGATGATACAAAAACACCTGATGAGGATTCTGATGATAATGAAGATGATCAGGATGATGAAACAGTTGTCCTTGGAACCGACTCATATGCCGGCATCAGATCAGGTCTTCATGCCGGAGCAGGAAACATAAGTAAAGTTGAATATATAATCACAGGAGAGCAAATGCCGGGGGCGTATGAAGCCGCGGCGCTCCTTGTTGAAAACGGATATTCGGCGGAAGCCGCATCCGGAATTGCCGCGGCTTTAATTACTGTTAATAACGGACACGATATTCCTAATCCAAATGAAACAATCAAAGAGATACTTGATTCTGTTAAGGAAAAGTGGAATCGAAAATCAGATTCTAATACACATTTCTTTAATATCGGCTTTGATGACGCATTAATTGATAATTATGAAGACTTGAAGATTTCTTCAGCTAAAGAAGCCGTTATTTCATTTCTCGCCTCATACGAAGATTTTATTTCTGCTGAAAACATGACCGGTATGGACTATTCTTCATTAAACGTCATGGCAAATACTGTCGCTGAAAAAGGCATTAAAACAGCTTATGCCTGCTTCATAGGATTCTTTGACGGAATTATCGATGAGGAGACTACTGAATATACTTCAGATGATATTCGTATTGATTTCAAAAAAACAGAAAAAGACTTTCGTATAGTCAAATCCGATTCTGTTAATATCTATGAATCGCCTGACAGCACGTCTCGCGTCGTAGGAACAGCAAAAGAAAACTGTCTTGTATATTACATTGAATCAAATAAAGGATATTCATATGTTGAATCAGGAGACGTAAGAGGATTTATCAAGGCAAATGAACTGTATAATAAAAAAGCTTCTGAAGATATGGTCAAAAAGACAGGAGAAGCAAACTTATTGATGGCAGAGGCAAGAATTCCTTTAGATGAAAACAATGCCGCTTCTTATGTAAAAGAAACAGTATATAATTTTTCTATGCCGAAGGATGAAGAATTTGCCGAGACAGCGTTAAATATGCTTCCTGAAAACAAAGGAGACAATAACGCCTGGATAAAAAGCACAATGGAATTTTACGGATTAAATCCGAAATTTGAAAACACCGTACTTACTGACGTCGCGACATCGATCGAGAACGCTGATATAGAAAAAGGCAATGTAGTTTCATTTGAAAATAATGAAGACACAGAGGATACAGAAGATACAGAAGATACAGAAGAAACAGAAAGTACGCTTTATGCCGTATATCTTGGCGACGGCAAATACTGTACTGTAAATGCCGACGGAGAATCATCCAAAGAAACCGATCTTTCAAGCGAGAAAATTACAGGAATATACGATATGATACCGGATGAGGAAGACGATTCATCAGGTGTTATTATTAATCATGACGTTCCGTATTATAACCAGGGTGAATTTGGCGGTACTGCGTATAATAAGGGCTCTGTCGCTTCAGACGGATGCGGACTTACCTGCTTCGCGATGATCGCTTCATATGCTACAGGGCAGGAGATTACCCCTAAAGATATGGCCGAATGGGCTATGGCTAACGGAGCAAATACCGTAACAAACCACGGTTCATTTGCAATTCTTTCGCAGCATTACGGTATCGATTATATCGGCCAGTTCACAGGTCCTCTCTACG
>CASEDW010000039.1 GCA_949286775.1 uncultured Eubacteriales bacterium
ATGATGCTTTAAAGCGATAAAGTGTTGACACGCTCTTAAAAAAAATGATATCATGCATGGGTCAAGGGACAAATGGACACAAATCGGATGCTCGCATACGATTTTGTGTCTATGAGGACCGCCAAAACATGAGGATGGAATTATTTTCGCAGAAAAATGTATGGAATCCGAATGTTTTTAGTGATTTTGGGAGTGCGAAGCACGGAGAAATCCGTGACATAATAATTGGGGAGTTTTTCCCCAATATAGATATTGGAGTTAAAAATGAAGATTGCATACAGTGGAATAGAGGGCGCATTTGCACATATAGCGGCAATGCGTCTTTATCCGAATGAAGAGCTTATTTCATTCAAATCATTTAAAGACGCATATGATTCTGTCGTGGAAAAGAAGTGCGACGCGGCAGTTCTTCCTATTGAAAACAGCTACGCCGGAGAGGTTTCTCAGGTCTCTGATCTGATGTTTTCAGGAGATCTTATAGTTGAAGATGTCTATGGCCTTGCCATAACGCAGAATCTTTTAGGAGTGCCGGGAGCAAAGAAGTCAGATATAAAGAAAGTAATCAGTCATCCGACAGCCCTTGAACAGTGCGAAAACTATATATATGAAAATAAATTTGAGGCGGAGGGAGCAGTCAATACGGCAAGAGCGGCTTACAGAGTCGCGAAGATGAACAATAAAGAGATTGCCGCCATCGCAAGCGAAGAAACCGCCCGTCTGTACGGTCTTGAGGTGATTGAAAAAGATATAAACGAGAGCAAGGATAATACGACAAGGTTCGCTGTATTTATTAATAAAGAAGATGAGAAACCTGAGTCGAAAGCGGAAAAGAAAAACGCGTTTATCCTGATGTTTACTGTTCCTAATATCGCCGGAGGACTCGCGAAAGCGATAAATATCATCGGCGATTACGGATTTAATATGCATATATTAAGAAGCCGACCGATGAAGAGCATCGCCTGGAATTATTATTTCTACGTTGAGGCTGAGGGCGACGTTACAAACGAGTATGGAAGAGAGATGATCGCGAGACTTTCTTTCTGGTGCGATACTGTAAAGATAGTCGGACGATACAATCTGATCGAAGAAAAACAGGAGCAATAATTGTAGTTAATGACGCCGCAAGCGCGTCAGAAAGAGGAAATCATGATACTGCCGGTTAATCTTGGCGCGGACAGCTATGACATAATCATTGAAAAAGGAAGTCTGCGCAAAATAGGAGAATATCTCAATTTAAACAGAAAAGTTTTTATAGTTACAGACGACGGCGTTCCAAAGGAGTATGCCGAAGCCGTTTCAAACAGCTGCAAAGAACCTCATATTTATACGATAGAACATGGCGAAAAGAGCAAAAGCCTTCAGAGTTTTGAAAAGATTCTCGTCGCGATGTTAAGAGCCGGATTTTCAAGAAAAGACTGTGTTGTCGCTGTGGGCGGCGGCGTTGTCGGAGATCTGGCGGGCTTTGTCGCTTCGGCGTATATGAGGGGCGTTGATTTTTATAATATACCGACTACCGTTTTAGCCCAGGTCGATTCATCGATAGGAGGAAAGACAGCTGTAAATCTCGACGGGATAAAGAATATCGTAGGGGCTTTTTATCAGCCTAAGAGAGTAGTGATAGACGTAGACGTTTTAAAGACGCTGCCGCCCCGCCAGATATCAGAAGGCCTGGCGGAATCAGTCAAGATGTCTCTTACGTCCGATAAAGAGCTGTTTGAACTGATAGAGAAAAGCGATATCAAAGAAAATATCGAGACTATAATCGAAAAATCGCTGAGAATAAAAAAAGCGGTTGTAGAAGAAGATGAAAAAGAGCAGGGACTCAGAAAAATCCTTAATTTCGGACACACGATAGGACACGGCATAGAGAGCGCGTCAGGCGGAAAGCTCTATCACGGAGAAGCCGTAGCCCTCGGTATGATACCCCTCGTATCTGATGAGGTAAGAAACAGACTGATCCCGGTTCTCAAAAAGCTGAATCTTCCGACCGGGTACGAAGCCAACAGAGAAAAAGTATTTGAAGCCGTTATACACGATAAAAAAGCTTCAAACGGAAAAGTTTCTCTGATCAGGGTTGAAAAGATAGGAAGTTTTGTGATCGAAGAGACAGATATTTCAGATTTAAAGAAGCTTATATAAAGAAGAGCAAAATCAGAGGATCAAAACTATGAAAAATACATTCGGACAAAACGTCGCCGTTACTATTTTTGGAGAAAGCCACGGCGAAGAAATAGGAGTCGTGATAGACGGACTTGCGCCGGGGATTACTATAGATCATGAGTTTATCGCTTCCCAGTTGACGCTGCGCCGCCCTGCCGGAAAAATATCAACTTCAAGACAGGAAAAAGACGAATACAGAATCGTCAGCGGCGTTTTCGAAGGCAAAACGACAGGAACCCCGATATGCATAATTATCCCGAATCAAAATACAAAGAGCAAAGATTATTCCGCGACAAGAGCCCTCGCGCGGCCGGGACATGCCGACTATACGGCTTACTGCAAATATCACGGATTTGAGGATTACAGGGGCGGAGGACATTTCAGCGGACGCATAACGACAGGTCTTGTCGCCGCCGGCGCGATAGCGATAAACGCTCTCAAAAAGAAAGATATACATATCGGAACTCATATCCGTGAACTCGGAGGGATAAAAGACAGGGAATTTGACAATATAAACGGCGATATCGAAGCGCTGAATAAAAAGACTTTTGCCGTTCTTGATGAAGATGCCGGCGAAAAGATGTATAAAAAAATCGAAGAGACGGCGGCAAAAGGCGACAGTATCGGAGGAATGCTTGAGTGCGCCGTGACAGGAGTTCCGGCGGGAGTAGGGGAACCATGGTTTGATACGGTGGAAGGTCTTCTTGCCCACGCGCTTTTTTCAATACCTGCCGTAAAAGGAGTTGAATTCGGCAAAGCGTCTGATCTTAAAGACGCTTATGGAAGCGAATACAACGACAGTTTCTGCATAAAAGACGGAAAGATCGAAACCGTTACAAATAATAACGGCGGTATAAACGGCGGTATCACAAACGGTATGCCGATCATTTTCAGATGCAGGATTAAGCCGACGCCTTCTATTTATAAAGAGCAGGACACCGTCGATTTCTTTAAGAACGAAGAGGCGGTTCTGAAAATAAAGGGACGCCATGATCCGGCTATTATCCACAGGGCAAGAGTAGTCGTTGACAGCGTCGCGGCGCTTGTGATATGCGATCTTCTTTCCGGCAGATACGGAACTGATTTTCTGGCATGATGTCTTTACAGGGAGAAATATATGCAATACGGTTTGATAGGGGAGCATCTTCCCCACAGTTTTTCTAAGATAATTCACGAAAAGATAGGCCTGTATGAATACGAACTTCATGAAGCCGCTAAAGATGAGCTTGACTCCTTTATGAAGAAAAGAGAATTTAAGGGAATAAACGTAACGATTCCCTATAAGCAGGACGTTATCAGATATCTTGATGAAATAAGCGAAAGAGCAAAAAAAATAGGCGCTGTCAATACGATAGTAAACAGAGACGGAAAGCTTTTCGGAGACAACACTGATTTTGGCGGTATGGAGGCTCTTTTTGAAAAAATGGGTCTTGAGCTTAGCAAAAGGAAAGTCGTTATCCTCGGAACAGGCGGAACGAGCAAAACAGCCTATGCCGTGGCGGAACATATGGGAGCTGATGAGATTTATAAAGTCAGCCGCAGCGAAAAAGAAGGAGCGTTGTCCTACGATGAGCTGTACGAAAAGCATACTGACGCCCAGATAATAATAAATACAACGCCCTGCGGTATGTATCCAAAGTGGAACGCCTGCCCGGTTGATATCTCAAAATTTAAGAGTCTCGAGGGAGTTTTAGACGCGATCTATAATCCACTTAAGACGAGGTTCGTGCAGTCGGCGATTGAAAACGGCGCTGCAGGAGAGGGCGGACTCTACATGCTCGTCGCTCAGGCTGTCATCGCCGCAGAGATATTTACGGGAAAAGAATTTGAAAAATCTCTGACAGACGATATCTACGAAAGCCTTTTAAAGGAAAAGAGAAATATAGTTCTCATAGGAATGCCGGGGTCGGGAAAATCCACCGTCGGAAAAATCCTCTCAAAGAGAACTGGATATAAATTTTTGGACAGCGACGCTGTTCTGATAAAAAAAGAGAAAAAAGAGATAAAACAGATTTTTTCTGAAGTGGGCGAAAGCGGATTCAGAGATATCGAGTCTGAAGTCATAGAAGAACTCTCAACGAATAACGGCATTATCATAGCCACAGGCGGCGGAGCCGTTTTAAGAGAAGAAAATGTAAGGGCTTTAAGGTCAAACGGAGTGATAGTATTTCTCGACAGAGATCCTGTTTCGATAAAACCCACCGACGACAGGCCGCTTTCAGACAATGAAGAAAAGCTGAAAAAGTTATATGAAACGAGATATCCTGTCTATACGAAGGCGGCGGACGTCAGTATCGACAACAATAAAACACTGGATGAAACGATCGATGAAATATGCCGCATCCTGAAAATATGAGGAGATTAGATCATGAAGTTGTTAGTAATAAACGGGCCGAATCTCAATATGCTCGGCATCAGAGAACCGGGGATTTACGGATCCGAAAGTTATAATGATCTCTGTGAAATGATAAAAAAACACGCGTCGGACATGAAAGTAGAAGTTGAAATATTCCAGTCGAATCACGAGGGCGACCTTGTAGACAAGATACAGGCTGCCTACGGCGTATTCGATGCGATAGTGATAAATCCGGCGGCATATACTCATACGAGCGTGGCTATCCTGGACGCTGTTAAAGCCGTCGCGATTCCGACTGTAGAGGTTCACATATCAGACGTATCAAAACGGGAGGATTTCCGTCAGATAAGTTATATAAGGAGCGCGTGCGACGCCACGATCGCGGGACACGGTTTCAACGGATATATAGAGGCCATCGATTATTTAATAGACAAATACAGAAAATAAAAAGGCATATATAAAATGAAAGCAGTTATAAAACCTTCGAAAGCGGAAGGAACAGTCTTCGCGCCGCCGTCAAAAAGCATGGCGCACAGAATGCTCATATGCGCGGGATTATCAAAGGATAAGAGCATCGTAAAAGGGATAGCGCCGTCTCAGGATGTTCTGGCGACTTTAGACTGTCTTGAAGCTTTGGGAGCAGTATATAAATATGAAAAGGATTCCGTTGAAATCACCGGGATCGATATAGATCAGATAAAAAAAGGCGGATCGAAAACAGTTCTTAACTGCCGGGAATGCGGAAGCACCCTCAGATTTTTTATTCCGATCGCTCTTCTTGCGGGAACAGAAATTGAATTTAGAGGCAGCAGCACCCTCATGAGCAGACCTCTTTCGGTATATGAAGAAATCTGTGCTCAAAAGGGATATCTGTTTAAAAGAGACGACGGGAAGATAATCGTAAAAGGGGAGCTTGATTCAGGAGAATATACCGTAAAGGGAAATATAAGCAGCCAGTTTATAAGCGGACTTTTATTCGCGCTGCCAAATCTTTCCGGTGACAGTTATATAAAACTCATACCGCCGGTTGAAAGCAGATCGTATATAGACATGACAATACAGGCGTTAAAAGAATTTGGTGTAGACGCGCTGTGGCAGGACGACTATACTATTTTTATAAAGGGCAATCAGAAATATGCCGGAAAAAATGTGAGCGTAGAGGGGGATTATTCTAACGCCGCGTTTTTTGAAGCGTTAAATCTTGCGGGCGGAAGCGTTGAAGTTAAAGGACTGAAAAAAGACAGCCTGCAGGGGGATAGGGTTTATTCTGAATATTTTGACATGATAAGAAAAGGAAACGCCGTTCTTGATATTTCAAACTGCCCTGACCTGGGTCCCGTTTTATTTACGGCGGCAGCCATTTGCGGCGGGGCGAAATTCACCGGAACTGACAGACTGAAGATAAAGGAAAGCGACAGAGGCGAGTGCATGCGCCGGGAGCTTTCTAAATTCGGGATAGAAGTTACCTGCGGCGACAACAATATCGTCGTTCACGGCGGGAAAATCGTTAAGCCGAAAGAGAACCTTTCGGGACATAACGATCACAGGATAGTTATGGCGCTTGCCGTTCTTTTAACTGTCACCGGCGGCGTTATAGACGGCGCTCAGGCAGTAAGAAAAAGTTTCCCTGATTTTTTTGACAGACTTAGAGACTTGAAAGTAGAGGTAGAAACAGATGGAATGGATAAGTAAAAGCAATATTCTCATCGTGGGTCTCGGACTTATGGGCGGAAGTTACGCTCATGCGCTGAAGAGACTCGGATATCATGTAATGGCAATAGACAATAATCAGGAAACTATAGATTACGCGCTGAAAAACAACCTCATAGACAGAGGATATTCTTATGTAAACGAAGACTGCATCAAAAACGCTGACGCCGTTATTTTCGGACTTTATCCCACGACATTCAAGGAATGGATAAAGGAACATCAGCATCTCATAAAAGACGGAGCTCTGATTACAGATGTGACGGGTATTAAATCCTGTATCGTATACGACGTACAGAAAATGCTGAAACCGGGTGTGGAATTTATCGCTTCGCATCCGATGGCGGGACGCGAAGTTTACGGAGTGCAGAACAGCGACGACAGAATCTTTCGCGACGCGAACTTCATCGTGACTCCGACGGAAAAAAACACTCCGGAGGCGGTGGACTGGTGCAAGAGTCTCGGAAGGATATTGGGTTTCAGAAAAATCTCAGTATTGAGTCCTGAAAAACACGACGAGATGATAGGATTTTTGTCTCAGCTTACCCACTGCATAGCCGTATCGCTTATGACATGCAATGAAAGCGAACATCTCGCCGATTATACGGGAGATTCATTCAGGGATCTTACAAGGATAGCGCGGATAAATGAAAACATGTGGAGCGAACTTTTTGTATTAAATAAAGAAGTTCTTCTCGAACAAATGGATAAATTCGCGGATGAATTCAAAGTTATAAGAGACATGCTTTCAAATAACGACATTGAAGGCCTGAAAAGTAAAATGAGACTGTCAACGAAGCGCAGAGCATATTTCGACAAATAAGAAGGGACAAGAAAAATGGGAATGATTTTTGAAAAAAAGCTTACTATTCCGATGGAAGTAAAGGAAATGTATCCGGTAAGCGCGAAGATGAGCCAGATAGTAGATAAAAGAGCCATAGAGATAAAAAATATTTTCAGCGGAAAAGATGACAGAAAGATCCTCATCATAGGACCGTGTTCCGCCGACAATGAGGACAGCGTTATAGATTATATTTCGAGACTGAGGGAAGTTCAGGAAAAAGTAAAAGACAAAATCTTTATTATTCCGAGAATTTATACCGGAAAACCGAGAACTACAGGCGCCGGATACAAGGGAATCCTGCACCAGCCTGATCCGAACGGAAAGCCTGATGTGTTTAAAGGAATCATCGCTACAAGAGAGATTCATATGAGAGCCCTCAAGGAAACGGAATTTTCATGCGCCGATGAGATGCTCTATCCTGAAAATTACAGATATATAGACGATCTTCTGGCATATGTCGCCGTAGGAGCAAGATCGGTTGAAAACCAGCAGCACAGACTTGTGGCCAGCGGCATAGACGTACCTGTCGGAATGAAAAATCCCACAAGCGGCGTTTTATCTGTTATGTTTAACGCGATCACGGCGGCGCAGAATAAACATTCGTTTATTTACAGAAACTGGGCGGTTCACTCGGAAGGAAATCCCTTCGCCCACGCCATATTAAGAGGATATACGACAAAACAGGGTCACGCTAATCCGAATTATCACTATGAAGATCTTGTGTTCTTAAAAGATATGTACGCCCAGTACAATCTTGAAAATCCGGCATGTATCGTAGATACGAATCACGCCAACTCGGGCAAGGATCCGTACCAGCAGCCAAGGATCGTGGAAGAAGTTCTTCACAGCTGCAAAGTCAACAGCGGTATCAATAAACTTGTAAAGGGATTTATGATAGAAAGCTACATCGAAGACGGCGCGCAGGCAATCGGCGACGGAATTTATGGAAAGTCCATTACGGACGCCTGTCTTGGCTGGAAAAAATCAGAGAGACTGATTTATGATATAGCTGACACGCTGTGAGTTTAATAGTAAAATAAATAAAAAAACAGGAGGGAAAATGAATAAAAACAGTAATCCGCTTGAAAACGTCAAAGTAAAGATAATCGTGGTAATCGTTATTGTTGCCGCCATTATCGGTATATTCGCGAAATTCGGCGTATATACGGTTAAAGAAACGGAATCGGCAGTAGTAACAACGTTTGGAAAGGCAAAGCTTGTCGAGGAGAAAGGTCTTCATTTTATGATTCCTTTTGTCCAGAGCGTCGAGCTTGTTGACACGACGGTAAAGGGCATCAGCATAGGATATACGAATAACGACGGCGATGTGGAAGTAGTAGAGAGCGAGTCGATCATGATCACATCAGATTTTAACTTTATCGACTGTGATTTCTACATTTCATATCAGGTAACTGATCCTATCAAGTATCTCTACAGCGCTGTAGATCCGGATATGATAGTAAAAAATATCGCTATGTCAAGCATCAGATCAACTATCGCCGCTTATACTGTAGATACAGCCATTACAACAGGAAAAGCGGAGATCCAGAGCAATGTAAAAGACATAATAATGGAAGAACTTGAGGATGAGGATATAGGAATTACTCTTGTGGACGCAAGTATCCAGGATGTTGAGCCGCCTACAACTCAGGTAATTGAAGCATTTACTGAAGTTGAAACAGCAAAACAGGGAAAAGAATCGGCGATAAACGAGGCGAATGCTTACAGAAACGAGCAGATTCCGGCGGCTGAGGCTGAAGCGGACAAGATTATTCAGGAGGCTGAAGCGCAGAAATCCTCCCGTATAAACGAAGCCAACGGACAGGCCGAGAGATTTGAAAAAGAGTATCAGGAATATATCAATTTCCCTGAGATCACAAAACAGAGAATGTTCCTTGAGGCCATGGAA
>CASEDW010000040.1 GCA_949286775.1 uncultured Eubacteriales bacterium
GCTCCTTGCATAGTATTTATCGACGAGATCGATGCCATAGGAAGAACGAGAGACTCGCGTTCCGGCGGAAACGATGAAAGGGAGCAGACGTTAAACCAGCTCTTAGCTGAGATGGATGGTTTTGACAGTTCAAAAGCCATTCTCATACTGGCGGCTACCAACAGGCCTGAGATACTTGATCCGGCACTTCTGCGTCCGGGACGATTCGACAGACGAGTAGTCGTAGACAGACCTGATCTTAAAGGACGCGAGGCTATTTTAAAGGTTCATGCCGAAAAAGTTTTAATAGACGAAACGGTGGATTTCAAAGAGATCGCTCTTGCAACTTCCGGAGTGACAGGCTCGGATCTGGCCAATATGATAAACGAGGCGGCCATTCTTGCCGTTAAGTACGGAAGAAATGCCGTATCGCAGAAAGACCTTTTTGAGGCGGTAGAAGTGGTTCTTGTGGGAAAAGAAAAGAAAGACCGCATTCTTTCGAAAGAGGAAAGAGAGATAGTTTCATATCACGAGGTGGGACACGCTCTTATCTCGGCTCTTGATAAGGACGCCGAACCTGTTCAGAAGATCACGATAATCCCGAGAACCCTGGGAGCTCTTGGGTATGTAATGCAGGTTCCTGAAGAGGAAAAATACCTCAACACACGTTCGGAACTTAACAGCATGCTGACGGGATATTTAGGAGGAAGAGCCGCGGAGGAGATTGTATTCGGAAACGTTACAACAGGAGCCGCGAACGATATTGAAAAAGCCACGAAACTGTGCAGAGCGATGATCACTCAGTACGGCATGTCTGAAAAATTCGGACTCATGGGACTTGAAAGTAGGGAAAACGAATATCTTGACAGACGCACTATCATGATGTGTGGAGATGAAACGGCTTCTGAAGTAGACAGGGAAGTTATGAAGATGCTTCATGAAGCTTATGACAGAGCAAAGACAATGCTCACTGAAAACAGAGATATTTTAGATAAGATAGCACGCTTCCTTATTGAAAAAGAAACCATTACAGGCAAAGAGTTTATGGAGTTGTTCCATAGCGCAATAGCTGAAAGAGAACAGGAAAAATGTCCTTCTGTATCGCAGACGAATTAAAAAAACTGCCGAAATCACCCGGCGTATATATAATGCATGACGATGCTGACGACATAATATATGTCGGAAAAGCCATAAACTTAAGAAACAGGGTGAGACAGTATTTTCAAAAAGACGGAGACGGCAGACAGAAAATCAAAAAAATGGTTCCGCAGATCGCCAGGTTTGAATATATCGTAACTGATTCGGAGCTTGAGGCGCTTATTCTCGAGTGCAACCTGATCAAGGAATACAGGCCGAAATACAACACGCTTCTGATGGACGATAAATCATATCCGTTCATACAGGTGACGGTGCAGGAGGATTTTCCGAGGATACTGATCACCAGAAGGATGAAGAAAGATCATTCGCGATACTTCGGACCCTATTCAAACGCCGGAGCCGTAAAAGAGACAGTGGAGCTTTTAAGAAAGCTTTTCAATATAAGGAACTGTAATTTAAAGCTCATATCAGGACAGTTTACTGAAAGGCCGTGCCTATATTATCATATTCATCAGTGCAAAGCTCCATGCCAGGGCTATGTATCGGAAGAAGAATATAAAAAAGGCATACATAGAGCGCTGGAATTTCTGAATGGAAATTACAAAGATATCCTTAAGGAACTGAACGCTAAAATGCTTGAAGCTTCTGAAGATATGAGATTTGAAGAAGCGGGACAGTATAGGGATTTAATTGAAAGCGTTAAACATATAGGCGAAAATCAGAAGGCGACAATGGGATCCGGCGATGACAGGGATATCATAGCCGTCGCTTCTAAAGATGCAGAAGCGATCGCCCAGATATTCTTTGTCAGGGACGGCAAGCTCATAGGAAGGGAGCATTATCATCTTCAGATCGATCCGAATGAAACAGACGGAGACATGATAGAAGAGTTTATAAAACAGTTCTATTCAGGAACGCCTTTCGTGCCGTCGCAGCTCATGCTTTCAGCAGAAATACCCGGAAGCTCGATAATAGAAAAATGGCTTACAGAGAAGAGAGGAAGCAGAGTCAGGATAGTCGTTCCTCAAAAGGGACAAAAAGAAAAACTTGTCGCCCTGGCTCAGAAAAACGCCGGTCTTGTTCTTGAACAGGACATTGAACGCCTCAAGAAAGAAGAGGCTTCAACTAAGGGCGCGGTTTCCGAAATAGGAGAACTTCTCGGCATACCGTTTCCGAAGAGAATCGAATCCTATGATATATCCAATATCAGCGGTTTTCAGAATGTAGGCTCTATGATCGTATACGAAAACGGAAGACCTAAAAAAGCTGATTACAGAAAGTTCCGTATAAAAACAGTAGTCGGAGCCGACGACTATGCGAGCATGGAAGAAGTGCTTGAAAGAAGATTTGAAAGAGCTCTGGATAAAAGCAGCGGTTTTGAAGAACTGCCTGATCTGATCCTCATGGACGGAGGAAAAGGCCAGGTAAACAGCTGCCTCAAGGTGCTTGACAAACTCGGAATAGACGTACCCGTGGCGGGTATGGTAAAAGACGATAAGCACAGAACGAGAGGTCTTTTTTATAACGGCCGGGAACTGAATTTCGAAAAAAATTCGGAATGCTTTCATCTTCTGACAAGGATACAGGATGAAGTTCACAGGTTTGCTATCACATACCACAGACTTTTAAGAAGCAAGGGACAGGTAAGATCGGTACTCGACGATATACCTTTGATAGGACCGGCGAGAAAAAAAGAATTGATGCGTTCCTATGAAAGCATTGAACAGATAAAAAACGCTTCTGTCGATGAGCTGAGCTCTCTGCCGCAAATGAACAGAGCTGCGGCGGTTGCAGTACATGAATTTTTTCAAAATAAAGAAACAGGGGGAGATGAACATGAATGATGAAAGATTTGTAACAATTGACGAGTATGTTGAAGAAATGGGTTTTAAAATTCTCACGCCTGATGTAGACAGATCGACAAAAAAGATAACTCTTTCAGAGATCAACAGGCCGGCTCTTCAGCTTGCCGGATACTACAGCCATTATAATCATGAGCGTATCCAGCTGATAGGAAACGTTGAGTTTGATTATTTGTACAGTCTTTCAAAAGAAGAACGTCTCGCGACATTTGAAAGACTTATGGCGACAGATATTCCATGCATCGTATTTACCATGTCAAATATGCCGGACAATGATATGCTCGATATCGCCATTCAGTATGGATGCCCTGTACTTTCAAGCGATAAATCGACTTCAGAAGTTGCGGCTGAAACTATCAGATGGATGAACGAGCAGCTCGCTCCGATGATCTCGATTCACGGAGTTCTTGTCGACGTTTTCGGAGAGGGTATACTTATCACAGGAGACAGCGGAATAGGTAAAAGTGAAGCTGCCCTTGAGCTTATCAAACGAGGACACCGTCTTGTATCTGACGACGTGGTTGAAATACGTAAAGTTTCAGACGTTACGTTGATCGGTTCAGCGCCCGAGATAACAAAGCACTTTATCGAGCTTCGCGGTATCGGTATTGTAGACGTAAAAACGCTGTTTGGAATCGAAGCCGTAGAGGAACACTTTAAAGTAGGACTTGTAATAAAACTCGCTGAATGGGACAAAGACAAGGAATACGACAGACTCGGACTTGAAGACGAGTTCACAGAGTATCTCGGAGTAAGAATCCCGAGTCACACGATTCCTGTAAGACCGGGACGAAATCTCGCTATTATAGTAGAGACTGCGGCTATTAACCACAGACAGAGAAACATGGGATATAACGCGGCTCACGAACTTTACAGAAGAGTACAGGAAAATCTTCTCAAAAGAAAATAAATTGCGATAAAAAACAGGGGTTTTGCCAAAACAGGCAAAACCCCGTATCATTTTTTCAGATTTCGAAGAAATCAGTGGCGGCAACTTCAATGGCCGCTTTATTTTGAGTGATTTCGATCACTGATTTTATGAGATCGTCTTTATTGTTTTCGGGAATAAGCAGTGTAAATGTCACGCTGTCTGTATACTCTGAGGAAAGGATCACTGCTTCTTTTTGAGCGAATAAATACTGAAGCTTTCCCGCGTCGTTGTATGAAGCTTTTATGATTATCTGTGAAGCGTAGACCATCTTTTTGAGTTCAGCGTTTGAAACGCATTCTTCAACGGCTTTCGTATATGCTCTGACAAGACCTCCCGTTCCTAAAAGCGTGCCGCCGAAGTATCTCGTAACTACGCATACTACATTGTATAGATTATTGCCGGCAAGCACGTTAAGTATGGGTTTTCCGGCGGTTCCCGACGGCTCGCCGTCGTCGGAGGAGTGCATTATCTGAGGTGATGTTCCCAGGATGTAAGCGGAGCAGTTGTGCCGGGCGTCCCAGTATTTCTTTTTCATTTCTTTGATAAAATCAACGGCTTCCTCTTCGGTTGAAGCCGGCGAAATCGTTGCTATAAACCGGGATTTTTTTTCGACTATTTCTCCCTGATAAATATCGTTTATTGTTTTAAAATCGGACGACATAATAATTTTCCTTAATAAATCATAGTATTGGACGGTTTTTGTTCGCAGAAAAAACACTTTTACAAATTATTATGAAATGATATAATAGTTTGGAATTTATTTCAAGGAGGCATTTAATGAACTTTGGCAGAAAAGGTCTGCAGGATAAAATAGACAAGATAGAATCACGCGGTTCAAGAATAGGCAATTCGATCGTAGCAAAGGCAACGGCGGCAGTAATGCTTGTTATCGTTGCCGTTGTTGTGATAGGAGCGTCTATGCTTACAGGCATGTATAAAGGAATAATCGACGGAACTCCCTCTGTTTCAGACGTAAATATTATGCCTTCAGGATACGCGACATTTATCTACGACTCCGAGGGAAATATGCTTCAGCAGCTCAATTCGGCCGATGGAAACAGGATATCGGTTTCCATAGACGATATACCGGAAGATATGCAGCATGCTATCATAGCCATCGAGGATTCGAGATTCTATGAACACAACGGCGTAGACGCTATAGGTATGATAAGAGCGGCGGCCACAGCTGTCGCGACCGGATTCTCACGTACGGAAGGCGCAAGTACGATAACGCAGCAGCTTCTCAAAAATAACGTATTTACCGATTTCATGTCGGAATCGAAATTTGAGAGAATCGTTCGCAAAATTCAGGAGCAGCACCTTGCTGTTGAACTTGAAAAAGCCCTCAAGAATATGGGCGAAGATCCAAAGGCGGTAGTGCTGGAAAATTATCTGAACACAGTAAACTTCGGTTCCGGAACATACGGAATCCAGGCGGCTTCGCTTAAGTATTTCGGCAAAGACTGCAGTGAACTGACTCTTTCAGAATGCGCGGTGCTTGCCGCAATACCGCAGAATCCTACAAAGTGGAATCCGATAACTTATCCAGAGAACAACGCGCAGCGCCGTCAGAAAGTCCTGGACGACATGCTCGAACAGGAATGGATAACGCAAGAGGAATACGATGAAGCGGTAAATGACGACGTTTACAGCCGCATAACGGCGCACGATCAGGAAACGCCTGACGAAGAAGAGGTTTATTCTTATTTTGTTGACGAGCTCATAACGCGGTTAAAAGAAGATTTGATGGAGATCGGATATACCGACGTTCAGGCGTTAAACGCCATTTACAGCGGCGGACTTCGTATATATACAACGATGGATTCCCGCATCCAGAATATAATGGAAGAGGAATTCTCAAACGAGGCGAATTTCCCTGAAGGAGCCGAATTTGTCCTTGACTGGGCGCTTACAGTGGATCATGAAGACGGCGAAAGACAGAATTACAGCAGGGAGCAGATGCAGAAATATTTTAGGGAAACTACAGATCCCGAGTTTGATCTTATATTCGCATCTGAAGAAGAAGCCCAGGCTGCCGTAGACGCTTATAAAGCGGCAGTCTTAAAAGATACGGATACAATTATCGCGGAAAGATTTTCAGCGACACTTCAGCCCCAGGCGGCGATGGTAATAATTGACCAGAGCACCGGATATGTAAAAGGTATAGTCGGAGGAAGGGGCGAAAAGACGGCGAGCCTCGTGCTCAACAGAGCGACGGATTCCTACAGACAGCCGGGTTCTACGTTTAAGATACTTTCAACATACGGACCTGCTCTTGAAGAAGGAAAGATAAACCTTGCAACTATTGTTAAGGACGAGCCGTACAGTTATTCTGACGGCACTCCCGTACATAACGCCGACGAGACATATCGCGGAAATGTTACGATCAGAGAGGCGATACGCAATTCTATCAACGTAGTAGCCGTAAAAACGATCACTGATTTAACACCGCAGGTCGGATTTAACTACCTCGAAAAAATGGGATTTAAGAAACTCATAAACGACACGTCGTGGGACGTTATCCAGCCTCTTGCCCTCGGAGGTATTACAAATGGTGTAAGCACTCTGGAGCTGTGCGGAGCGTATGCAGCCATAGCGAACGACGGAGTTTATACTGAACCTATTTTTTATACAAAAGTAACTGACCAGTATGGAAACGTTATCCTCGAAAATCATCAGCAGACAAACAGAGTATTCAGCTCTGCTACGTCTACTCTTCTGACAAGCGCGATGGAAGACGTTGTACAGAACGGTACAGGTATAGATTTCCAGATCCCGGGTATGACATTAGCCGGAAAGACAGGTACAACAAACGTTTACAGAGACCTTGTATTTGCCGGATTTACTCCGTATTATACAGGCGCCATCTGGGCAGGATATGACGTATCCGCCGTTCTTCCGGAAAATGAACGTAATTATTACAAGGTTCTCTGGAAAAATGTCATGACAAGAGTGCATGAGGGACTTGCCGACAAGGAATTTGTGATGAGCGATGACGTTACGACTATTTCAATCTGCAAAGACAGCGGAAAACTGGCGGGTCTTGGATGCGATACAATAACTGAGTTATTTGATAAAAAACATATTCCGACACAAAGATGTACGGAACATATTCCGACGCCGACTCCTACACCTGAGCCGACGCCAACGCCTACACCGACGCCGACTCCTGAACCGGAAGAAGGCGAGACAGGGGAAGAGCCTGAGGATGGAACAGACGGTGAAACTCCTGAAGAAGGAACAGAAGGAGAAACAGGCGGCGAGACAGGCGAAGAAGGCGAAACTCCAACGCAGCCGGAAGGCGGCGGTACCGATACGGGAACAGAGACACGCCAAAACGTTCAGGAATAAAGAACATACAGAATAAAAAAGACTGCGCATCGATTTAGTATGCGCAGTCTTTTAAAATAAGATGAATTAATATTCATTAATCTTTTCAGGTTCAGGATATTCTTCACCGAAAGTTTCGACTCTGACAGAAGCCATCACAACAGGATCAAGGGGTCTGTCGGAAGCGTCAGTTTCAACAGCGGCGAATTTGTTTACTATATCCATGCCTTCGATTACTTTTCCGAACGCCGCGTACTGTCCGTCAAGATAGCTTGCAGGTTTGTGCATGATAAAGAACTGGCTTCCTGCGGAATTAGGGTTCATTGAGCGGGCCATGGAAAGGACTCCGGCTTCATGGCTTAAATTGTTTTCAAAGCCGTTGCCTGAAAACTCGCCTTTTATCATATATCCCGGGCCGCCCATGCCTGTGCCGTAAGGGTCGCCGCCCTGAAGCATGAATCCGTAGATGATACGGTGGAAGATCAGGCCGTCATAAAATTTCTTTTTGCAGAGACTGATAAAATTGTTGACGGTATTCGGAGCGATTTCAGGATATAGTTCCGCTTTGATAATATCGCCATTGTTCATCATGATCGTAACAACAGGATTTTTCATAATTTATATACCTCTTTCCGTTATAGTTTTACTGATAAAAATCTCTGATAAGTATAAACAAAAAAACAGCGCGGCGCAAGTTCTTGCTACATTATATTAAATATGTTATGCTTTACGCGGTAATTAAAAAAGTGGAGGAGTATGCCTTGACGATAGAAACTTACAGTCCCGAAGAGACTTTTGAGGCTGCAAAAAAGCTTGCTGAAAAAATAAAACCAGGACAGGTCATAACGCTGGATGGCGATCTTGGCGTTGGAAAAACAGTCTTTACAAAAGGATTCGCAAGAGGACTTGAGATTGAAGAACCGGTCACAAGCCCTACCTTTACGATTGTTCAGGAGTATACGGACGGAAAATTGCCGCTGTATCATTTTGACGCATACAGAGTATCAGACCCTGATGAGATGTTTGAAATAGGATTTGAAGATTATCTGTATGGCGGCGGAGTATGCATTATCGAATGGGCGTCGCTCATAGAAGAGCTCCTTCCGAAAGATATTATCAGGATTTCGATAAAAAAAGATAATGAAAAAGGTTTTAATTACAGAAAAATCGAAATAAATGGAATTGAGAAAGAGACTGCTTTATGAAAATTTTAGCTATAGACAGCTCGGGGTTAGTGGCCTCTGTCGCCGTTGTGGATGAAAAAAAGGTTATCGCCGAGTATAACGTCAACAACAAAAAGACCCATTCGCAGACACTGCTTCCGATGATAGATGAATTAAAGAAGATACTGGA
>CASEDW010000041.1 GCA_949286775.1 uncultured Eubacteriales bacterium
ATGATAGAGTATAACGAGCCGGGGGTTTTTGACGTTATTGATGAAGATGACGACAATTTTAATCCTGAGACCGGCGAAGTTATTCTTGGAGATATCGTGATCTCAATCGATAAGGTTAAAGAACAGGCAAAGGAGTACGGACATTCGGAAAAAAGAGAATTTGCTTTTCTTTTAGCTCACAGTATGTTCCATCTTCTTGGTTACGATCATGTCGATTCTGAAAAAGATGCGAAGATAATGGAAGAAAAACAGGAGCAGGCTCTTGAAGAACTCGGAATAACGAGACACAGCAGCTCGGTGTCTGATGATACAAGAGAAAATTTTATAAAAAAAGAAAGAATAGTAATAAAGATCGGTTCTTCTTCACTTACCCATAAAGATACCGGAAAACTCGATCTTATAAAACTTGAAATCCTTGTAAGGGAGCTGAGTGATTTAAGAAATCAGGGAAAAGAAGTTATACTTGTTTCTTCCGGAGCCATAATGGTAGGAAGGGATACTCTCGGATTTACGCACAAACCTAAAAATGTTTCTGAAAGTCAGGCCTGCGCTTCGGTAGGACAGGCTAAGCTCATGATGATATATCAGAAGCTGTTTTCGGAATATAATCAGATCTGCAGCCAGGTTCTTCTGACAAAAACCAATATGCTTGACAGATTAAACAGATTTAACGCAAGAAATACTTTTAATCAGCTGTTATCTTACGGAGTAATTCCTATCGTAAATGAAAACGATACGGTTGCGACAAGAGAGATCAATAATATGTCTGTATTCGGAGACAATGACACTCTTTCGGCGGTCGTTGCTTCTCTTGTAGGCGCCGATATGCTTATTCTGTTATCAGATATAGACGGTCTTTATACCGATAATCCGAGAGAAAATCCTGATGCTGAATTTGTCGAACTCGTTGAAAAGCTGAATGATAAATTTATGCAGATGGGAAAAGACTCTGCGGGCAGCAGTTTCGGCACAGGCGGCATGGCGACAAAGCTTATGGCTGCCAAGATCGCTACATCGGCAGGCGCCGATATGGTTATTGCAAACGGAGATGATTTCCATATCATCCATGAGATCATAGCCGGCAAACATTACGGAACTGTTTTCCTGGCAGACCCTAAGGATGAAAAATATGTGCTTGATTGTATAAAAAGTTATAATCAGCGTTACAACAAAAATTAATACGCAGGAGAGTATTACATATGGATATCGCAAGAATAAACGAATTGGCGCGCAAAGCTAAATCTGTCGGACTTACGCCTGAAGAAAAAGAAGAGCAGGCAAAGCTCCGTGCCGAATATATCGCGAATATAAGAGCGAATATACGTGCGCAGCTTGAAAATATCGATATTGAAGAGCCTGACGGTACAATAGTAAATGTCGGAGAGCGTCACAGACAAAAATACGGGACAAAAACCAGTTAAACAGAAAAAGTTTTTATGTATAACAAATTTGTTATGCTTAAAAATAAAAAAATTATATATAACGCAGCAAAAAAAACGTATTGACAATTTTTTGTCAAATTATTATAGTTAATATCGTGGTTGATAAAATTATAACAATCTCGATGTTGACTTTACTCATGATTAAAAATCGGTTTGAATTTTTAACAAATAAAACTGTAATATATACAAATATATGTTATAATTAGTTAATTAAAATTAATTAATTGTATAATTCTAAGGAGGATTAGAAATGAGTAAAGTAGTTTTAGCAGGCGCTTGCAGAACACCTATCGGAAAAATGGGAGGAGCATTAAGCAAAGTTCCTGCAGCTGAGTTGGGATCAATCGTTATCAAAGAGGCGCTTAAACGCGCTAATGTTCCTGCTGATCAGGTTGATATGGTATATATGGGATGCGTTATCCAGGCAGGTCTTGGACAGAACGTTGCACGTCAGGCATCTATCAAAGCAGGTCTTCCAAATGAAGTTCCGGCTGTTACTGTTAACGTTGTTTGCGGTTCAGGTCTTAACTGCGTAAATATGGGTGCGGCTCTTATCGAGTCAGGCCAGGCAGATATCGTTGTTGCCGGCGGTATGGAGAACATGTCTTTAGCTCCATATGCGGTAATGAACGGACGTTACGGATACAGAATGAACAACGGCGTTTTAGTTGATACAATGATCAACGACGCTCTTTGGGATGCTTTCAATCAGTATCATATGATGATCACTGCTGAAAACGTAGCTGAAAAATGGGGACTTACAAGAGAAGAACTTGATGAGTTCGCAGCTAATTCACAGCAGAAATGTGAAGCAGCAGTTAATTCAGGAAGATTTGATGATGAGATCGTACCTGTACCTGTTAAAGTTAAAAAAGAGATCGTTGAAGTTACAAAAGATGAAGGACCACGTCCGGGAACTACAGCAGAGTCACTTTCAAAACTTAAATGCTGTTCAGGCAAAAAAGAAGGCGGCGTAGTTACAGCAGGTAACGCATCAGGTATTAACGACGGTGCGGCAGCAGTAGTTCTTATGTCAGAAGAAAAAGCAAAAGAGCTCGGATGCGAAGTTATGGGTACATGGGTAGCCGGAGCGCTCGGCGGCGTTGATCCTGCTATCATGGGTGTCGGCCCTGTTGCATCAACAAAGAAAGTACTTGCAAAAACAGGTCTTTCAATCGACGATATGGATCTTATCGAAGCAAACGAGGCTTTTGCTGCTCAGTCTGTTGCAGTAGCAAGAGATCTTGGATTTGATATGAGCAAGGTAAATGTTAACGGCGGTGCTATCGCCCTCGGACATCCGGTTGGCGCTTCAGGATGCCGTATCCTTGTTACACTCCTTCATGAGATGAAGAAGAGAGATGCTAAGAGAGGACTTGCTACGCTTTGTA
>CASEDW010000042.1 GCA_949286775.1 uncultured Eubacteriales bacterium
GTGTGAGGCTGTCATCGGCGCGATTTTTCTCGACGGCGGCATTGAAAGCGCCAAAAAATTTGTTCTTGAGCATATACTTAACGATGCGGAAAATAAAAAACTGTTTTATGACAGCAAGAGTATTTTGCAGGAGATGGTCCAGAGCGACAACAGCCCGGCTCCTGTATACCGTATAGTAGGAGAACTCGGTCCTGCTCACTGCAAGACATTTTTGGCTGAGGTTTTAGTCAACGGCACAGTTTACGGCGAGGGAAGCGGCCGCACAAAGAAACAGGCGGAGCAAAACGCTTCATACCAGGCGATATTAAAAATAAAAGCGGTAGGAAAATTATGTATCTGAAAAGTATTGAAATGCAGGGTTTTAAATCCTTCGCGTCGAAAACTAAATTAGAGTTTCATGACGGCGTAACTGCTATTGTCGGGCCGAACGGCAGCGGAAAGAGTAATGTATCTGACGCCGTCAGGTGGGTTCTCGGAGAACAGAGCGCGAAACAGCTTCGAGGCGGCAATATGCAGGACGTTATTTTCGCCGGCACTCAGACGAGAAAGCCTCTTGGATTCGCTTCTGTCGCGATCACCCTTGACAACAGCGATCACGCGCTGAATATAGATTTTGATACTGTTACTGTAACGAGGAGACTTTACAGATCCGGTGAAAGCGAATATATGATAAACGGTTCCCAGTGCAGACTGAAAGATGTTCAGGAACTGTTTTATGATACCGGAATCGGCAAAGAGGGTTATTCTCTCATCGGACAGGGTCAGATCGACAGGATCCTGAACGGAAGGCCTGAAGAAAAACGTGAACTGTTTGATGAGGCGGCCGGAATAGTGAAATTCAAAAGAAGAAAGGCAGCGGCTTTAAAAAAACTTGAAAAAGAGGAATCAAATCTTACGAGAGTAACCGATATTTTATCGGAGCTTACGAAACAGGTAGTTCCTCTTGAAAAGCAGTCGCAGAAGGCGAGGATATACTTAGCAAAAAGGGAAGAACTCAAAGAAAGAGACATCGCCATTTTCAGAATGAATGACGACCGCATAGAAAAAGACCTTGATCAGTTATCTGAAAAAAATATCGGCGCGAAAGAACAGCTTGAAGAAGCTGACAGAGCATATAACGAAGCAAAGGAAAAATATGAAAAGATAGACGCGCTGATTTCAGAGCTTGAAGAAAAGCTCAATCAGATACGTGCTCAAATCGCTGAAGCTGCAGAGTCAAAGCAGCAAAGCGAAAGCAGGATGCAGATATTAAACGAACAGATAAACAGCGCACTGTCAAATAAAGAACTTCTGTCAGGTCAGATAGAAGGACTTCAAAATGACCGAACAAGAAAAGAAGAAGCCCTTGAAGGCTACAAAAAAGATGAAAAAGAACTTACAGAGAGTATAGAAAACTCCAAAGAAAACGTGCGAAAGGCTGAGGAAAACCTTGAGCATGTCAGAAAGATACTTGAGGAAAAAAACGCTGAATCTGAGAAAAATAAAAACGAGCTCATTTCGCTCCTTAATTCCCGAAGCGGAATAAAGGAAAAAAGCCAGAAATATAAAACCTTAAGAGAACAGCTTGAAGTCAGACAGGCAGATCTGACTGGACGAATGCTAAGACTCTCGGAAGAAAAAAGAAAACTAAGGGAAAATGAAGAAAAAAACAGAATCGCCTATAATCAGATTTGCGAGCAGATAGAAAAAAACGAAAAGAGCTTTGCTGACTACAATGATAAGCTCGCGGATATGAAAAAGAAGCTTTCCGACGCGGATTTCAGGCTTGACAAAGTGCTTTCTAAATATCATAAGGATCAGTCCCTTCTCGAATCCCTTACCAATATCGCTGAAAGATATGAAGGTTATGGCCACAGCGTTAAGAAGGTAATGGAGCAAAAAGAAAGAAACTCCGGAATTCTCGGCGTTGTAGCTGAAATAATTTCGACAGAGGAAAAATACGAAACGGCTCTTGAGACGGCTCTTGGCGGAAGTTTGCAAAATATTGTCACTGATAATGAAGCAACGGCCAAATATTTGATCGAGTTCTTAAAGAGAGGCCATTTCGGAAGGGCTACATTTTTGCCTCTTACGGCTATAAACGATAAAGAACCTGCGCAAAAGTCTTTAAACGAAGAAGGAGTAATAGGACTTGCCAGCGAACTCGTCGAGTACGAACCCCGTTTTAAAGGACTTGTGAACAGGCTTTTAGGGAAAACATATGTAATCGATACTATAGATCACGCCATCGCTATCGGAAGAAAATACAGACATCATCACAGAATGGTAACCCTTGATGGAGAACTCATGAGCCCCGGCGGAGCCATGACAGGAGGAAGTTACAAGAACAACTCTAATCTTCTCGGAAGACAGAGACAGCTCGATGAACTTGTAGCTGCTGTGAAAAAAGGCAAAAATGATATACAGCAGATGGAAGATGAAATCGCATCCCTGAAAAAAGAACGAAATAAATTCAGGGTCGAGCAGAGCAAAGTAAATGATGAACTGCAGCAGCTGTATCTGAACAGAAATACCGCCGAGGTAAGCCTTCGTAACGCGATGACTCAGACGGATTCGATTCTCAATGACAGCAATGAGCTTGAAAAAGAAAAATCAAAGCTTCAGCAGCAGAAAAAAGAGATCGAAGATTTTATGAAGACAGTAAACGAACAGATGGATGAATCTTCTAATATTGAGCAGCAGCTCATGCAGAGCATGGAGCAGTCTACAAAATCCATTGAGGAATTCACTCAGGATGAACATTCGTCTCTTGAAGCCGTCGAAAAAGCAAGGATGCAGTATAACACAGATATCCAGAAAAAAGAGTTCATCAGACATAATATCGACGAAACTTCATCGGAGATCGAAAAGATTCTTCTCGATATAAAACAGATTGAAGGAAGAATTGAAGAGGAGACAAAGGAAATCTCTGATAAGGAGTATATAATCGGCGAGCTTCAAAACGAATCGAAAAGCTACGCCATAAAACTCGAAGAGCTGAACGGCATACTCACGGAAACTCTTGAAGAAAAAGACAGGAACAATACGGCTTACAAAGAGCTCTTCAGACAGCGTGAAGAATTGTCAGAGACAAGGGGACTTCTCGACAAGGAGATCTATCGTCTTGAAACTGCCATTGAGAAAAATGAGACGGAGCGAGAGAAAAACATAAATTATCTTTTCGAGGAATATGAACTTACGCCTGTCAATCTTCCTGAGCGTTCACCTGACGATGGCAGGAGTTTCTCCCAGTTAAAGCAGGAGATATCAGAACTTAAATCAGAGATAAAAGCTCTTGGAAACGTAAATGTAAACGCCATCGAAGAGTATAAAGAAGTAAAAGAGAGATATGAATTTTTAAGCGTTCAGCATAACGACCTTGTAAAAGCTGCGGAGAGCCTTAAAGACATTATCGAAGAACTCGACAAAAACATGCAGAAGAGATTTATTGAAGAGTTCGGACATATTCAGAAAGAATTTAACAAGGTATTTAAACAGCTTTTCGGCGGCGGAATGGGTACTCTTGAACTTGTGGAGGATATGGATATTCTTGAAGCGGGCATCAGGATCATAGCTCAGCCGCCGGGAAAGAAACTCCAAAATATGATGCAGCTTTCGGGCGGAGAGAAAACTCTTACGGCAATAGCTCTTTTGTTCGCGATACAGAATCTCAAACCTTCGCCTTTCTGTCTTCTGGACGAGATAGAGGCCGCTCTTGACGACGCAAACGTAGATCATTTCGCCAAATATCTTCACAAGCTTGTGGACAACACACAGTTTATAGTAATTACCCACAGGCGAGGCACCATGACGGCGGCCGACAGACTCTACGGTATAACGATGCAGGAAAAGGGCGTTTCTACTATGGTTTCAGTCGATCTCATAGAGAGCCAGCTTTCAAACTGATTTTTATGAAAGGAAATATAAAATGTCTATTTTTTCAAAATTAAAACAGGGACTTTCAAAAACAAGGGCTAAATTCACATCGGGTTTAACCTCTGTTTTTAAAGGCTATATGATCATAGATGACGATTTTTATGAGGAGCTTGAAGAAACGCTCATATTGAGCGATATGGGCGTAGCTACAACCGAAAAGGTTTTGGAAGAACTCCAGGAGAGAGTTAAAGAAAACAAGATTAAAGATCCTGAAGAATGCCGCCAGCTGCTTATCGATACTATCAAAGAACAGATGAAAGTGGATGAAAACGCCTATGCCTATGAAAACGAAAAGTCGGTAATCCTCGTTATCGGCGTAAACGGAGTAGGCAAGACGACGTCTATAGGAAAACTTGCCTATAACTACAAGCAGATGGGTAAAAAAGTTATTATGGCGGCTGCGGATACGTTCCGCGCAGCGGCAGGAGAGCAGCTTACGACATGGGCAAAAAGAGCAGGAGTAGATATAATCGGCGCTCAGACAGGAGCTGATCCGGGTTCTGTAGTTTACGATGCGATAGCCGCTTCGAAAGCCAGAAAAGCCGATATCATGCTCTGCGATACCGCCGGAAGACTTCACAACAAGAAAAACCTCATGGACGAGCTGCACAAGATATACAGGATAATTGAAAAAGAATATCCGGAAGCTCATATCGAGACTTTTATCGTTGTGGACAGCACGACAGGACAGAATGCCCTGATACAGGCTCGACAGTTTGCCGAAGTGGCTCCTGTAACGGGAATAATACTCACCAAGCTTGACGGAACGGCAAAAGGCGGAATTGCCGTGGCTATACAGTCAGAGCTGGATATACCTGTTAAATTTATAGGAGTAGGAGAGGGAATCGAGGATCTTCAGAAATTCGACGCCGACTCATTTATAAACGCGATGTTCGAAGAATAAAAAGTTTCTTGACTTAATACAAAAAAGATGATAGTATGCTCATGTTGATTTATTCAACACGAGCATACGTTTTGCAGAAGTGGCGGAATTGGCAGACGCGCAGGCTTCAGGTGCCTGTGGCAGCGATGTCGTGTGGGTTCAAGTCCCATCTTCTGCATCCATTATTAATGGCTTGTAAATATGGTTTTATCATATTTACAGGCTATTTTTATATCTTAAATTTCAGTAGAATCAAGTCCCTTTTGAAGTCCCTTTAAAATTTCATTTTTCTAAAAAATTGAAATAATTTGCATTGTGTATTGAATCATGGTATTCTTTAAAAGTTAGTATCATGGAATAGTATTATCTAAAGATATACTGTTCCTTATTGAAGCAGTAAGGAGAATATATGATCATTAATCTGATTAAGGTAATAATACTCGGCATAGTCGAGGGTATAACGGAATGGCTGCCTATAAGCAGTACAGGGCACCTCATTCTTGTTGGCAATGTTTTAAACCCCGATCTGTCGCGCGAGTTTATGGAAATGTTCAACGTGGTGATTCAGCTAGGCGCGATCATGGCCGTAGTCGTCATATTTTTTAACAGACTATGGCCGTTTCATACAAAAAAACACGATGTACGCCAGTGGTTCGTAAACCCGTCCGATTCGGGATTTTCGGGAAAGTTTCAAAAATTCGCGAATAATCATCTCTATATGGACAAGATTGTGCTCTGGCTCAAGATAGCAGTCGCATCAATTCCGGCGCTTATCGTAGGACTGACCCTTGAAAACTGGTTTGAAGAGCACCTGCACGCGCCGATACCTGTGGCAGTAATGCTTATCGTATACGGTATTTTCTTTATAATCGTTGAAAGAGCGAGAAAAGGAAAGAAGGTAAGAGTAAACAGGATCAGCAGGATAACATGGACTGACGCTCTTATAATCGGCTGCTTTCAGGCGCTTGCGTTGATTCCCGGCACATCGAGATCGGGAGCTACCATCATAGGAGCGCTGATAATAGGATTTTCAAGAGTATGCGCGGCTGAATTTACATTCTTCCTTGCGATACCGGCGATGCTTGGAGCTTCAGCTATAAAACTTTTGAAATTCGGATTTAACTTTACGTCAGTAGAAGCTGTCTGTCTGATCGTTGGAATGGCAGTTTCGTTCTTTGTATCGGTTGTCGTAATTAAATTCCTTATGAGTTTTGTATCAAAACATGATTTCAAAGTTTTCGGATATTACAGGATAATACTTGGCGCGCTTGTTATAGCCGCGGCCGCAGTTGGTCTTATAGCATGATTTTATTGAGGAGATTATTATTGTGAATGCTTATTTAATTACTTTTTTGATTGCAATGGTGCCTATCGTTGAGTTAAGGGGAGCTATCCCTGTAGGTGTTGTTTACGGTCTTGATCCGATAACGGCATGTATTATTGCCATGATCGGAAACATGGTTCCGGTGCCGATAATCTATCTTTTCGCGAGAAAGGTTCTGATCTGGGGAAGCAAAAGAAAACATATAGGAGGCTTTTTCAGATTTTTCCTTGAAAAAGGAGAAAAGGGTGGTAAAAAGCTCATGGAAAAAGCCGGAAACGGATCTTTTTGGGCTCTTGCTATATTCGTTGGAATTCCTCTTCCGGGAACGGGAGCCTGGACAGGAAC
>CASEDW010000043.1 GCA_949286775.1 uncultured Eubacteriales bacterium
GAAACGGCAAGAGCGTTAGAGAACTGTCCTGCTCCATGACTGAATACCACTACGGCGGCTACCGCCATGCCTCCCACAAAATTTCCTATCCAGACAACGATCCAGTTCTTAAGCATCTGCATTAATGTGATCTCTTTTTCAAACAGCGGTATCGCCATAAGACAGTTTCCTGTGAACAATTCGCTTCCAGAAATAAGCACCATCATGAGACCTCCCGGAAAGACAACCGCTCCCGCGAATTTAGCTACAGAAGCCAGCGGAATTGATACGCCTATGATAGTGCTGCTCAAACCTCCTATCGCTATAAATATACCTGCGAAAATTCCAAGCAAAAACATTCTTCCTATGGAAAGATTTACTTTTGCTTTTCCGATGGCAATATAATTTTTTGCCACTTCAGCCGGTGAATACATTACCATTTCCTCCTCTAGTATAAAAAATTAAAATTATTCGCACAAATATTATGATATCTTCCGACTCACAATATGATATTGCATTTATACACCTTAATGTGATACCATTTTGATAATTGCAATTGTGCTTTTCGCACATTTACAGCGCACAAGTATATACATCTTACACAACTTATAAGGAGAAATCAAATGATTTTACCATTAAGCGCACTGCTATATAAAATAACTGAAATATGCGACTACGATCTTCAGAACGTGAATACCGCTCTTTCTTTCGGCGACGTTCATCTGTTCGAGGCAAATATCAATCTGCCCCATGAAGATAACAACCTGTTTTTCTTAACTGATGAGATGAATGTACGAATACTGCCTGATCTGTCATATCCAAAAGATAATACCGTCTTTTTATGCTACTGCAGCAAACCTGTCGAAGAAATAATCGAAGAATTGTCCGATTTTTCCGTAGTATATCTTTTTCCAAAGCATAAGGAGTCTTTCCCCTTCGTATTCAACAGGGTGCTGAATATTTTCAAGGATTTCGGAGCATGGGATCAGAGCTTTCATGTAGAGCTGCTGCACGGTACTTCTGTACAGAAGCTTCTCGATATAACAGCGCCACTTCTGTCCCACTCAATGCTTATGCTTGATCATCACAAAAACATTATCGGTACAGTCATCAAAGAAAATGACAGTTATATGAATGAATTTCTCAACGACGGGGTAGTTTCAGAAAAAAAACTCAAACTTTTAAATAAAGATAATTCTTTTCCTCTCAGTTTTAATTCAAATTCACTGTATATATTTCCGTATGTAACGCCGGAAGGCAATCCTCATTACGGCATGTGCTACAGTCTGACAGACTCAAACCGGCTTTACGGATACGCGCTGATTTTCTGCTGCAACAATCATCCGTCGGTAAGCTATCAGTATCTTATGGATATGGTCATAGACAATCTCATGCTTTATTTTCAGCAGAGTTCGTCTTATTCCCACAGGATAACTGAGCAGTATGAGCTTATTCTCGCGAATATACTGGAAAATCCCGATTTTTCACTTCATAAGCTTAATTCTCTTTTATCCGAAACCGACGCGCTGACTTTTGACGGAAATTTCATTCTCGCGAAGGTATACTTTGAAAACAGCGACAATATTTCCCTGTCCTTTGTTTCATGGAATATAAAGACGACATTTCCGACATATATGCCTTTTATTTCAAATGAAGAACTGTATATTTTATATTCCGCGCCAGCTCAAAAAGAAGTATTAAATTCATTTGTACCCGATGAAAAACTGTCTCAGTTTTTACACAGCTTTTCGAGCCGCCTTAAGCACTGCACGGTATCAAAGCCATTTTTTACACTTGACAAACTTAATAACGCCGCTAAACAGTGCGAACTCGCCCATGACTACATGCCTGATAATTTATCTGAAACTCCTCTTATATATTATAAGGACTGCGTTTCAAATTTTCTGCGGCATAAGATTCTGTCAGCGGATAAACAATACCTGTTTTCCTCGCAGTACTATGAAGCGTTGAAAAAATACGATACAGAACACGGCACAAAGCTATGCTATATCCTGTATGAATATCTTGTCAACTTTAAAAGTATAAATAATACGGCTAAATCATGCTATCTTCACAGAAATACTGTCCTTAACAGCATAAAAAAAGCCTTTTCAATTATTGACAATAATTTTGACAACTTTGACGACGCGATATTTTTCGTGCTGAACTACAGGAACGACCATTAAATAAACATATTTCAACCCCGTTTTATGATCTGTTTATTATTTTTATTTTTGTTTTATTTAATGTACATATTCTGGACACAAATTTATTGTATCTTTTAATCAGTAGATAAGAAATCAACCGCTTATCTATCTCCCCCCTCATTGAACGATAAAACTACAAAAAAGATCAGGCCGCAGCGATGCGGCCTGATTTTTGTTTTAACTAATCTTTCTGTTCAGTTCTATTAAGTAAAGTATCCTCTTCAATCCATTTTTTATATCGTTCTTCAATCTTACACTCGGGATTAGGATATATACGGCAGGTAAGCGCCCTCATACGGTAAGCTCCCATATATTTATCTATATCTCCGTTTATTTTCGTAAGAATATTGGCGTTTGACTCCCGCCATCCGTGATCAGGTGTCGAAACTTCCGGATACCACCATCCAAACTGACAATTCACAACAGCAGGATCAAGCCCCGGCTCAAACTTTGCCTTTTGCGATATTCTTCCGTTTTCGTTTTCAATCCATACCCACTCTCCTTCTTTGATACCGTATTTTGCGGCTGTGTCAGGATGCATGCTTACAAGCGGAAACGGTTCTCTTTTTCTAAGAGATCTGATCTGCCTGTTGTTCGATATAAAATAAGGCATCTGACGGCCGCCCGTGATCAGTATCAGAGGATATGTTTTTGTTAATTCCGGCCGGCTTATATGGGTATCGTCGGGTTCATGCCAGGACGGCAGCGGATCCAGACCATAGGATGCTACTTTAGAAGAAGCAAATTCAAATTTTCCGGAAGGAGTATTAAAACCTCTTTTTTTGTAATTATAATATGTACGTTTCGGCGCCACAAAGCCTTTTTCTCTGATCTCATCCAGCGTAATATCGGCATATTCGGGTCTTCTTTCCTTCATGATTCTGACCTGCTCTTCCAGCATCGAACGCTGATCTGTAAAACCGTAATTCCATCCTGCTCTTTTGCAGAGCTCAATAAAGAATTCTTCATCGGATTTGCATTCTCCAACACTGACAACTTTCTGCTGGCTTAACAGCGCCTGATCGCCAAACTCCGGCATGGCAAAAAGACAATCTACTTCAGGCCACAAAGCGGCAGGAAGAACAATATCCGCAAGTTCAGCCGTCGGATTCATGAAAATATCCATATATACCAGAAATTCGATTTCCTTCAGACATTCATAGGTATGATTTGAGTCCGCAAGGGATATCAGCGAATTATTCGCATGAATAAACATTCCCCGGATTTTATATGGTTTGCCGGTACGGATAGCTTCCAGTACAAGATATGGGTGGGCAAAGCCATCTTCTTTTGAATGAGGTAGATCATCATACAGCGCTATCTGGCGAAGTTCCTCAGGAATCACATTTGAAGGCGGCAGACCTGCCGGAGCTATCTCCATGCTTTCCACAAAACCTCCGGGAACATCGTAATTTCCGGTAATCGCCGGGATCATATGGATTGCTCTGCATGTGTCCATGGCATTCGAACTCTGCTCAAAAGCGCATCCCTGTTCAAGGGAAAGGGGTTTTGTATTTCCTATCCACCGAGCCGCTTCAAGGATCTGCTCTTTAGGAAGCCCTGTGATTTTTGATACTTTATCGAGAGGATACAGACTGCATCGTTCTTTTAATTCTTCAAATCCGACTGTATAATTTTCAACGAATTCTTTATCATACAGGTTTTCATTTATAAGAATATTCAAAATTCCAAGCGCCAAAGCGCCGTCTGTACCGGGTCGTATCCTGAGCCAGATTTTTGCCTGAAGCGCAAGCTCTGTAGGACGCGGATCGATCACAATGATAGGAATTCCTTCTTTTACGGCGTCTTTAATAAACCATTGAAGTTCGCCGTCCGCACCGCTGATCGCCGGATTCGCGCCCCATACGATAATTCCGCCTGGACGCACGTCTCCATAATAGTCCACGCCGCCGAAAAGTCCCGCGTTTGCCCTTGCCGCATGAGTTCTCGGCCCAAGACAGATAAACGCTCCGGCGCTGCTGGGATTAGGCGTGCCTATGGCGTTCATAAATCTTCCAAGATAAGGAAGATGATGTCTTCCTGTTCCTGTAAGAGACGAGATGCATTGAGGCCCGTAGTCTTTTCGAAGCCGGTTCATTTTTTCAGCGATCGTATCGTAAGCCTCATCCCAGCTTATGCGCTCCCATTTACCTTCTCCTCTTTTTCCGGCACGTTTCATAGGGTATGTAATGCGTTCGGGATGATACATCTGCTCTACTATAGACATTCCTTTGATACAGGCTCTGCCCTTGTTTAAAGGACCGTCTTTTGCAGGC
>CASEDW010000044.1 GCA_949286775.1 uncultured Eubacteriales bacterium
AGCGTCGTTATCAGGACTTTATGATGAGACGCTACTTCTTTCTTCGTTTCGGCTATAAGGTCATCCACCTGTCCTTTTACGGGGCGTACTTCGACTTTAGGATCAAGAAGTCCTGTCGGACGTATTACCTGTTCGGCGCGAAGAAGCTCGTGTTCGGCTTCGTATTCGCCGGGAGTGGCCGATACAAACAGCAGCTGGTCGATTTTGTCTTCAAATTCGTCAAAGCGCAGAGGACGGTTGTCAAGAGCCGAAGGAAGACGGAAACCGTAATCAACAAGTGTTGTTTTTCTTGAACGGTCTCCCGAGTACATGGCTCCGATTTGCGGAACGGTCTTGTGGGACTCATCTATTATTATAAGAAAGTCGTCGGGGAAGAAATCCATCAGCGTATACGGTCTGTGACCCGGTTCAAGACCTGCAAGATGGCGGGAATAGTTTTCAATTCCGGAGCAGAATCCTGTTTCACGCAGCATCTCGATATCAAAATTTGTGCGTTCCTCGATTCTCTGCGCCTCCAGAAGCTTTCCTTCGTGTTTGAAATATTTGATTCTCTCATCAAGCTCTTTTTCGATGTCATTGGCGGCGCGCTGAATCGTCTCCATTGGAACTACATAGTGGGAAGCAGGGGCTATAGCGACGTGGTTAAGTTCCGCCAGAACCGCTCCTGTGAGAGGATCGGTAGAAGATATATGTTCTATCTCGTCGCCGAAGAATTCTATCCTTATGGCGGTGTCGCTTTGCTCGGCGGGGATAACTTCCAGTATATCGCCGTGGGCTCTGAAGGTGCCGCGCTTAAAGTCCATCTCGTTTCTGTCGTAATGCATGTCGACAAGGGCGCGCATTATCTCGTCGCGGTCTTTTATCATACCCGGACGGAGAGAGAGTACCATCTTTTCATAATCAATAGGAGTTCCGAGACCGTATATGCATGATACGCTCGCGACAACTATAACGTCTTTTCGCTCTATCAAAGAGAAGGTAGCTGACAGTCTTAGCTTATCTATTTCGTCATTCACCGATGAATCTTTAGCTATATATGTGTCGGAGGAGGGCACGTATGCCTCCGGCTGGTAGTAATCATAATAGGAGACGAAATATTCCACCGCGTTTTCAGGGAAGAATTCCTTGAACTCTGAATAGAGCTGGGCGGCGAGAGTTTTGTTGTGGGCGATTATCAGCGTCGGTTTGTTTAACTGTTCGATGACGTTTGCCATCGTAAAAGTCTTGCCCGATCCTGTAACTCCCAGCAGCGTTTCGAACTGATTTCCCTCTTTAAACCCTTTCACGAGCTTTTCTATTGCCTGCGGCTGGTCGCCGGTGGGTTTGTATTCTGAAACTAATTTAAAATGATCCATGTTATCTTTCCTTTTTTGTTTATGTAATGATAAGCGTATAAAAATTTCACTGAAAAATTTCTGATCCGCATTTATCTTGCAGATATACATTGCATTTATATTCTGATATTATATTAAAGATCAACTGTTATTATATCAAACATAAAAATAAAAGTATACGACATCAAGAAAGAAGGACGGACATGAAAAATCAGAAAAGCAAAGGAAGCAATAAGGAGAAAAAGGATAAAGGTTTCGTTGATAGAGCGAAAGATCAGATAAAAACGCATAAGGGAAGCTTTCTCTTATATCTGATTTTGAGGGCAGCCATTATAGTTGTGATGATATTGAATATACTTGGAAGAGACTGGCAGAATGTGGCTATATGCGTGGCTTCTCTTTTACTCTTTCTGTTTCCAAGTTTTGTGGAATCAAAATGGCATGTGCGCCTTTCTGATACGCTGGTAAATATAATCCTGCTGTTTATATTCGCGGCGGAGGTGCTGGGAGAAATCGGAGCGTTTTATGTCCTGATACCATGGTGGGATACGATGCTGCATACTCTAAGCGGATTTCTTATTGCAGGTGTTGGATTTTCACTTGTGCATCTTTTAAATGACAACAGAAAGATTGTATTCTCGCTTTCACCGTTTTATATAGTTCTGACAGCATTCTGTTTTTCTATGACGGTTGCGGTATTCTGGGAGTTTATAGAGTTCGGCGCGGACAGAATATGGGGAGTCGATATGCAAAAAGATACGGTTGTCCATGAGATTTCGTCCGTTATGCTTGACCCGGACGGAGGCAACAGACCATACAGGATAGATGATATTACAACAACCGTCGTGAATGGAGAACAGCTTCCGATTTATGGATATCTTGATATAGGGCTTATGGATACTATGAACGATCTTACGGTATGCTGTATCGGAGCTGCCATATTCTGCGGCATAGGATATGCTTCCATGAAAAAAGGCGAAAAATCTGAGTTTGACATATAAATCCAATTGCACAAAGACCCAATGCCAAACAGAATAAAATCACAAGACCATTTCCAACATTTTTA